>NZ_JBHVHF010000003.1:0-81815 GCF_042800315.1 Streptomyces sp. NPDC057638 | reverse complement strand
CCTCCGGGGCCTCCGGCGCGTTGCGTGCCTCCGGCGCGACGGGTGCGGTGGGTTCGGTGGGTACGGCGGGCGCCACGGGCGCGGGCGCCGGGGCGTCCGGCGCGTTCCGCGCCTCCGCTCCTGCGCCTGTTTCGGGGTCCGTCTCCGGCTCGGGGTCCGCCACGGCCGAACCGCCGTCGACGGCGGCGCCGACCGTCGGGTGGGGCTCCGCCGACCTCGGCACCCCGACCACCCTCGTCCTGCTGCGGCACGGCGAGACCGCCCTCACCCCGCAGAAGCGCTTCTCCGGCAGCGGCGGCAGCGATCCCTCCCTCTCCGAGGCGGGCCGCCGCCAGGCCGAGGCCGTCGCCACCGCGCTGGCGGCGCGCGGCACCATCCAGGCCATCGTCAGCTCACCGCTGGCCCGGTGCCGGGAGACCGCCGAGGCCGTCGCCGCGCGGCTGGGGCTCGACGTCCGGATCGACAAGGGGCTGCGCGAGACCGACTTCGGCGCCTGGGAGGGGCTCACCTTCGCCGAGGCGCAGGAGCGCTACCCCGATGAGCTGGCGTCCTGGCTCGCCTCCCCGAAGGCCGCGCCGCCCGGCGGCGAGTCCTTCGCGGCGGTCACCCGCCGGGTCTCCGCCGCGCGGGACCGGCTGCTCGCCGCCGAGGCCGGGCGTACCGTCCTCGTCGTCACCCATGTCACGCCGGTCAAGACCCTGGTGCGGCTGGCCCTCGGGGCGCCGCCGGACTCGCTGTTCAAGATGGAGCTGTCGGCGGCGTCGCTCTCGGCCGTGGCCTACTACGCCGACGGCAACGCGTCACTGCGGCTGCTGAACGACACGTCCGCGCTGCGGGCCTGACGGGCGCCGTCGGCCCCGCTGACGTCGGCGCGGGCGCGCGGTGTTCCGCCGGCTCCGGCCGGCTGTTGAGGCGTACGGCCCCGTCCGTGCCGTGAGGTACGGGCGGGGCCGCTGTTCGTTTCCGCCGGGGTGGCGGCGGGGCCGCTGTCTGTTTCCGCCGGGGTGGCGGCGGGGCCGTACGGGGTCAGGAGCGCAGCGCCGCCGCCTCCGTGGCCAGGGTCTGGACGCGGGACCAGTCCTTCGCGGCAATCGCGTCCGAGGGCAGCATCCAGCTTCCCCCGACACACCCCACGTTCGGCAGCGCCAGATACGACGGGGCGCTGGCCAGGGAGATCCCTCCCGTCGGGCAGAAACGGGCCTGGGGGAGCGGGCCGCCGAGCGACTTCAGATAGGGCGTGCCGCCCGCCGCCTCGGCGGGGAAGAACTTCATCTCCGTCACCCCGCGCTCCAGCAGCGCCACGACCTCGGAGGTCGTGGAGACCCCCGGCAGGAACGGCACTCCGGACCCGGCCATCGCGTCCACCAGCCGGGGCGTCCAGCCGGGGCTGACCAGGAAGCGCGCGCCCGCCGCTACGGCCGCGTCCACCTGCTCCCCGGTGACCAGAGTGCCCGCGCCGACGACCGCGTCCGGCACCTCGTCGGCGATCAGCCGGATGGCCTCCAGCGCGGCGGGGGTGCGCAGGGTGACCTCGATGGCGGGGAGGCCGCCGCCGACGAGGGCGCGGGCGAGGGGAACGGCGTCGTCCGGGTCCTGGACGACGACGACGGGGATCACGGGGGCGAGGTCCAGTGCGGAGGTCATGGGCGTATCCTGCCCGCGCTCTCGCGCTACACGCAACGAGCGTTGCATCCTCTGCAATGAGATCGCTCGCCGATGGGACGAGAGTGGGCGCCGGGAGGCCGCCCCATGAGTCTCCTCGGCGGGTCCCGCCGGATGCCGCCGGGCGCCAGCGTGCCAGCGGGCGCCAGTGGGTGCCAGCGGGCGGCGGTGGGTGCCAGCGGGCGGCGGTGGGTGTCGGTGCGCGGCAGTGGGTGCCAGCGGGCGGCGGTGAGTGGCGGTGTGCGGCAGTGGGTGGCGCTGGACGCCACTGGATCCCATCGGATCGCGGGTGATCGCACCGGGCCCTGACGGAATCCGGCTGATCGCGGCTGGTCCCGGCGGACTCCGGTTGAACGCAACGGATTCCGGCGGGCTCCGGTTGAACGCAACGGATTCCGGCGGGCTCCGGTCCATCCCGGCTGATCCCGCCGGACCTCGTCAGAGGCTCGGCGGATCCCCTCAGTGGATCTCGGAGACCACCACGTCCAGCGACCAGGCCCGGCCCGCCCGCGCCGGAGGCTCCGCCTCCACCTGGTAGCCCAGCTCCCGCAGCGTCTCCACCAGCGCGGCCGGACTCTTGGGGCGGGCGCCCGAGATCAGCAGGTCCCGCACCAGACGGCCCTTGGTGGCCTTGTTGAAGTGGCTGACCACCGAGCGCTTCTCCACCCCGTCGACCAGCCGCGCGTGCAGCACCCGCACGGTCGCGGTCCGCCCGGCCAGCTCGCCCTGGGGCTTCCAGGCCGCCGTGTACGCCGAGGACCGCAGATCCAGCAGCGGACCGCTGCCCGCCGCCTCCGGGATCGCGGCCTGGAGCGGCTCGCGCCAGTGGGAGGCGAGCGCGCCGAGTCCCGGCAGCCGCACTCCCATCGAGCACCGGTAGGAGGGGATCCGGTCCTGGACGCGCACCGCGCCCCACAGTCCCGAGCACACCAGGAGCGAGGAGCGGGCCCGGCGCCGGGCGTCCGGCGGCAGATCGGCCAGGCCCAGCGCGTCATAGAGCACGCCGGTGTAGATCTCGCCCGCCGGGCGGGTGGGGCCCGTGAGCAGGGCGGCGTTCTTGGCGACCTCGGCGCTCAGTCCCTCGCTCAGACCGAGGACCTCACGGGCCTTGGCCGCGTCGGCGGCGCACAGCTCGACGAGTTCGGTGAGAACCGCGGTACGGGCGGGAGTCAGGGAGGGCAGCGAGAGCGCGTCGGGACGGAGCGCGGCCCCGCGCCCGGGGGTGGCCTTGCCCTCCGAGGGCGGCAGCAGCACGAGCACGACGGGTCTCCTCCTGGAGGGTTCGCGGCGGATTCTCAGCGGATGTTCTCACCGGGCGGTCCGGCCGGGCGGTCTCGCCGGACGGTCGCACCTGGCGGTCCTACGGGATCGGGCCCACCCCCCGGCTAAGCCCTCCGCCACCCTACGCGCTCCCGCCATCGTCCCTGCTCACGGCTCCCCGGCGGGCCCGATGACGGAAGGGCCACCCCGCCCGTACGCCAGCGGTGTCAGTGGACGGGTGGCGTCCGGGGCGATGGCGAGCAGTCGCACCGGGGGACGTAGACGCTGTCCTCGGCCGCGAAGGACTCCTCCTCATGGGGCAGCAGCTCACCCACCAGCGGCCCCGAGCAGTCGCCGTTGTCCATCACGTACACCTTGATGCGGGTCTCGTTGCGCACGGTCAGGGCCGAGCGCCCGTCCCCCGCGTAGCAGCCCTGCGGATCCGGGTACGCCACACCGGCCACGCTGATCCAGCCCTGGGCCGCCCGCGCGCTCTGGGGGAGGGAGATGGTGAGCGTGAGCGCCGCCCCCACGGCCAGGAGTGTGGTGATGATTCGACGCATAGCGCCTCCTGATGATCCAGTGGTCACCGTGAGTGACCCCCCTTCGCTTCAACGTAAGCGCTGACACATGTGCCCACAGTCACTCGCACGGGTGATACACGGCGGGGTGGCGGCGGAGCCCAGGCAGGACAAGGGCGCGGCCCCCCGACCCCCCGTGGCGCGTTGTCGCGAGAACGCGTGCGAACACGCCGGGTGGCGTGCCCGGACCGCCGCCAGCCCCTGCCGGCGCCTCTCCGCTCTGGGGCACGCCCTTGTCGGCTCCTGCCGGCTCCCATGAGCTTCTGTTGGCTCTTGTCAGCGCTCTTGCTCGTTCTCACTGAGCTTCCGGCGGCTTCCGGCGGCTCTTGGCAGACGCCGACGGTGCCCGGCCGTCGGCGTGCCGGGCGCCGCTCCCCGTCCTACGCTCGGTCCCATGTCCCGCCGCGTCCTGCGCATCACCGGTCCGGCCCAGGCGCCGCCGCTGGTCGCGCTGCGGCGGGCGCGGGCCGGTCTCGGACTGCCCGGCGCGTTCCCCGATCCCGTACTCGCGGAAGCCGACGCCGCCGCACGGCGCCCCCGGGCCACCGCGTCCGAGACGGTGCCGCTGCCCTTCCTCACCGTCACCCGGCCCGGCCGCCCCACCCCCGGAGAGGCCCTCCACCTGGCCCGTCACGCGGACGGGTTCCGTCTCCACTACGCGGTCGCCGACATCGCCGCCTTCGTCACGCCCGGCGGCGCCGTCGACCACGAGGCCCACCGCCGCGTACGGACCCTGGCCCTGCCCGGCCCCGACGGCGCCATCCCCCTGCACCCGCCGACGCTCACCGCCGCCGCGAGCCCTCTGCCGGGACGGGCCGTACCCGCCCTCCTGTGGCGGATCGACCTCGACGCGGAGGGCCGCACCCTCGCCACCGACCTGCGGCGCGCCACCGTCCGGGCCGCCGCCACCGTCGCGGAGGCCCCCGCCGAGCAGCGCGCGCTCCTGCGGGAGGCCGGACTGGCCCGCCGGACGCTGGAGCGCGAACGCGGCGGGATCTCCCTCCCCGTACCCGAAGCGGAGGTCATGGCGGCGGACGGCGGATACCGGCTCGTCTACCGCGCGCCGCGCCCCGACGACGGCTGGTGCGCCCAGCTGGCCCAACTCGTCGGGCTGGTCGCCGCCGAGATCATGGCGGCCCTCGGCACGGGAGTCCTGCGCACCTCGCCCCTCACCCCGGACGGCGCCGTCGCGCGGCTGCGGCGGTGCGCGTCGGCGCTCCGGATCCCCTGGCCCCACCACGTCTCGTACGCCGATGTCATCCGGTCCCTCGACTCCCTCGGCTCCCTCGACTCCCTCGGCTCCCTCGATCCGGGGCTGACCCGCCACGCGGCCTTCCTCCAGGAGTGCGGCGACCTGCTGCGCGGCGCCGGGTACACGGTCTTCACCGGCGGCGCGCCGCCCGACTCCGAACCCGCGGTCCACGCGGCGGTCGCCGCGCCCTACACCCACTGCACCGCGCCCCTGACCCGGCTCGTCGACCGCTACGCGGGCGAACTGTGCGCCGCCGAATGCGCGGGGCGCGGTGTGCCCGAGTGGGTGCTCGAAGCCCTGGAGGCGCTCCCCGCCGAGATGGCCGACGGCGACCACCGCGCCGACGAGGCCGAGCGGGCGTCCGTGGCCATCGCCGCGGCCGCGCTGCTCACGGGCCGGGCCGGTGAGATCGTCGACGGCGTGGTCGTGGAGGTACGGGAGGACGATCCCACCCTCGGCACGGTCCAACTCCTCGACCCGCCCGTCCTGGTACCGGTGGCGGGCGCCGCCGCGCTGCCCCTGGGTGAGCCCGCCCGGTTCCGCCTCGCCCAGGCGCCACCGGACGACGCGGCCGTACTTCTGCGCCCGGTGTGACGCGGCTATGTTTCTGCGTCTGGTGTGACGCGGCCGTGCTGCCACGGCCGGTGTGACGCGACTGTGTTCCTGCGCCCGGTGTGACGCGGCGCGCACCCCCGTCGCCCGCCGCGCCCCTCACCGGCCCTCGGCCTCCGGCTCCCGGGCCTCGGCTGCTCAGCCCGGTGCCCCCTGCCGCCCCACCCGGCGCACCAGCTCCGCCGGGTCGTCGGCGTGGAAGCGGACCGTATGGGCCGTACCGCGTCCACCCAGGGGCCGCCGGTAGGGCAGTGGCCGGGTCAACTCCACCGTGACGGTGGTCTGGCCACCGACGATCAGCTCCAGCGAACCGTCCTCCCGGGGCTGGACGAGCCTGCCCGACGGGTAACGGCGCTCGACCCGGGCCCGGACGATTGCCTCGGCCGGGACGCGCAGATCGAACAGGGCGCCGTACCGCAGCCGCAGCGAACCATCGGCCGCCACCACATGCGGACGCGTGACACAGGCGGCGTGCATTCCCACCATCAGCACCAGCCCGTAGACATGCACCACCAGGGTGACGCGGTGGACCAGTGGCCAGGGGATCAGCATCGCCAGCGCCGCGGTCTCCATGGCGGACACGACGATGAACCCCCACACCATCGCCGTCTGCGGGCTGGTGTAGGGCAGCGCGTGACCGTCGCGCGGGACCGCGTGACGCCGCCGGGCCACCCACAGCCCGAGACTGTGGAAGGTGCGGAGCTCGTGGACGAGCAGGCGGCGCGTGACCCGGAGGGCTGCGCGCGCCCCCCGCCGCCGCGCCGGGGCAGCGGCCCCCGCCGCGCCGCTCCCGGCCACGCCGCCGCGCGGCTCCCCGCCCACGGAGGACGTCACCGCCGCTCCCCCGTCCGCTCGGCGAGCGTGGCGATCATGTGCTGGACGGCGACGGCCTGGGCCGGGGCGAAGTCGGCCAGGTACGCCTCGCCGAAGGCCCCCTCGATGCCCGCCGTGCCCCCCCAGGCCCTCCGCCATCAGCCCGATCAGCTCGTCCGGCATCAGCGCGGCCAGCTCCTCGCCCAGCGGCCGGGCCCTGGGGTCGTCCGGGGCCGCGTCGGCGAGGGTGTCCAGCCGTTCGTACACCGCGTGGGCGCGCGTGGCCAGGGAGGCGTCCTCGGTCAGCGGCCGGAGCGCGGCGAAGAGCCGCGCGCGGTCCTCCGGCGCCAGCACGCTGTCCAGGAGGGTCAGATGCTCGCGGTCCTTGGCCGCCATGGGGGAGACTTCGGTACCGGGCCCGGACCCCGGCCCGAGCGCCCCGAGCAGCACCCCCAGTTCCGGCGAGACGGGCCCCTCGGCCGCCAGCCGTCCTCGCGCGGCCTCGTCCCGCAAGCGCCTTATGGTGGCGCGCCGAGCCGCGAGATCGGCCTCCTGACGGGCGAGATCCCCGTCCAGCTCCTCCAGCACCTCGACCAGTTCCCGGCCCGCGTCGTCGGCGAGCACATCCCGTATCTCGGCCAGCCCCAGCCCCAGCTCGGTCAGCCGCCGGACCCGGGCCAGGACGACCGCGTGCCGCAGCCCGTAGTCGCGGTAGCCGTTGGAGCGGCGCTCCGGTTCCGGCAGCAGTCCGCGGTGGTGGTAGTGACGCACGGTACGCGGCGTGACGCCGACCAGGGCGGCGAGCTCTCCGATCCTCATGGGGACCACCTCCTCATGGCCCCCAGTGGAAACCATGACGTCGCGACAAGGTCAACGCGACGGCGCCGGGCGGCCACCGGGGCGGCCCGGCCCGGTCCCCGGACGGCGCGCGCCCTGGTGGCGGGTAGCATGGTCGCCACGGCAGACGAGCCGGGCGGACGGCCGCGTGGGGATCGCAGGATCCCCCCGAGGAACGTCCGGACTCCACAGGGCAGGGTGATGGCTAACGGCCACCCGGGGTGACCCGCGGGACAGTGCCACAGAAAACAGACCGCCGGGGGATCCGTCCCCCGGTAAGGGTGAAACGGTGGTGTAAGAGACCACCAGCGCCTGAGGTGACTCAGGCGGCTAGGTAAACCCCACCCGGAGCAAGGTCAAGAGGGACCACGGGAGACCGGGGTCCTGCGCGGACGTTCGAGGGCTGCCCGCCCGAGTCCGCGGGTAGACCGCACGAGGCCGGTGGCAACGCCGGCCCTAGATGGATGGCCGTCGCCCCGACGACCGCGAGGTCCCGGGGCACAGAATCCGGCGTACAGCCCGGCTCGTCTGCCGCCTAGAGCCTCTGACCAGCATGTTTGCAGGTCGGAGGTTCTTTTTCGTGGCTCGGTGGTCGTGATCCGACCCTGGCGTGTATCGGTTCGAACGGGGACGCCCGGCTCCGCGCGCGGCCTTGGAGTCGGTGGAGTCGGGGAACAGGACGCGCCGTGCCTCGGCGAGGTTCGCCGCGAAGCCGTACGGCTCCCTGTCGGTCAGCGGGTGAGCGCGAGCGTCAGTCCGCGGACGCCGGGCGTGTGAGGGTGCCGGGAGGCCAGCGAGCTGACGATCGTGCGGATGGAGGGGCGGTCGCGGATCTCGGCGGGGCTGACCCGGAGGGCGGCGAGGAGTTCCCGGGTGGTCTGTTCCGGTTTGCCGTACTGCCACCAGGCGCGGGCGAGGTCGGTGTGCATCCGGCTGGTGCGTTCCGGGGTGGGGAACTGTTCCGGTCGCAGATGGCGCCCTGCCTCCAGTGCGGCCCCGGCGTCGCCGAGGGCCCAGTGGACGCCGACGGCATAGCGGTCGGCACCGGCCGGGGAGATGCGGAAAAGACGGTCAGTCGGGGCGATGTCGGGGAGCCGGTGGGCGGCCTGGCGGGCTTCGGTGATCATGGCCAGGGCCTGGGTCCGGTCGCCCGATCGGTCAGCTCCACCGGCTCCGTTGCTCCGAGAGAGCAGGCAAGAGCGTCGGCGTCCTGCTGGGAAGGTGCGCTCCACGCCGCAGCGCACATACCGATCTGCCGTTTCGGGCAGATGCCGCACAGTTGCGTGATTTCAAAGTGGCCGTTGTAGTCCGCGAGGCCGTGGGCGTATCCCACGGCGCAGGATGTCTTGCGGAACAGGCGGCCCCACGGCTCCTCGGAATCCGCTGGCCGCTGGAAGAGGGCCAGAATGCGGTCCTCCGTGTCCTGCGGCATGATCTTCCGACGCGCCGTGTCCTCGGACGGGGAGGAAGGGCGTTCGCCTGGTAGTACGCGGCGATCTCATCGCGGAAGAACAGGCCGGTGAACACCGACGCGTGAGCGTGTTCGGACAGAGCCTCCCCGGCGTACGGCCCGACTCGTCTGCCGCCCCTCAGGGCCTTTGGCCAGTGAATGCGCAGGTCGGAGGCTTTTTTCCATACACTGACGGGTGGCGCCGCACCCCGTTCCGTACCGGTTCAGACCGGATCTCGCGGAGGTGAAGGCAGCCACGCTTCCGGGCCGGAGAGTGGGCGGGCTTTGCCTGGGTCGGGAGGGTCAGACGGGTTCACGGCCAACCGCTGGGCCCATTGGTCCGACGGGCCCAGCGGATGTTGGTCAGCGTTTACCGAGCAGACCGGCAGCCTGATGGGCGACGAGGTCCAGCGCTTTGTGAGGTTTCGGGTTGACCTCCTCAGGAACTGACGAGGGGCCTCGTCCGCCAGAGCCGCCGACGGCGCGAGCCGTATCACCGCAAGGGGCCCGCCACAGAGCATGCGGGCCCGCCGATATCTGCGTCATGTCCCTGAGGTCCGTCCTTCATCGCCCCTTCTCATGACATAGGTATCGCCCCTTCTCATGACATAGGTAGGGACTAGGATCTCCACCTTGGGCCTGACCGTGGGAACGGAGGCCCAGGAGGGCCACGAGGAGCGGAGAACAGGCATGCGGGAAGGCCGGTGGGTCACGGTCACCGAGTCAGAGTTCGAGCACGAGCGCCGTGGCCTGGACGCGATCCGGGAGAAGCTGCCGGACTCCGACCCCTGGCGTGCCTGGTCGAACTTCACCTTCACCGCGAACACCGGCCACGTCCGTGAGGTCGACCTGCTGGTCGTGGCCCCTGGCGGCGTCTGCATGATCGAGCTGAAGGACTGGCACGGCTCGGTCACGTCCGAGAACGGCACCTGGGTACAGACCACCCCCCGTGGCCGCCGCCGGACACACGGCAACCCGCTGCACCTGGTCAACCGCAAGGCCAAGGAGCTGGCCGGCCTGCTCGTGCCCGGGGGCAAGCGGGTCTGGGTCGCGGAGGCGGTCTGCTTCACGGACAACGGCCTCCAAGTACGCCTCCCCGCCCACGACCAGAACGGCGTGTACACCGTCCACCAGCTGGTCGAGATGCTGGGGCAGCCCCCACGTGACGAGCGGCGCCGTATCACCGCGATCGGTTCGCGCGAGATCGACGCGGCCCTCAAGAACATCGGCATCCGCAAGAGCGACGCGCAGTACAAAGTCGGCCCGTACGAGCTGGCGCGGAAGTCCTTCGACTCCGGCCCCACCTGGGCGGACTACCTCGCCCGCCACAGCGAACTCCCCGAGACCGCACGGGTCCGCATCTATCTCAGCGAGCGCGGCTCCGACGCCTCCCTGCGCCAGTCCGTCGAGAACACGGCCCGGCGTGAAGCCGTGGTGCTGGGCCGTTTCAAGCACCCGGGCGCGGTCGAACTCAAGCAGTACTTCCCCTCCGGGCACACCGCCGGACCCGCGCTGATCTTCGACTACCACCCGGACACCCTGAAGCTGGACGAGTACCTGGTCCAGTACGGCGAGAAGCTGGACATCCTCGGCCGGATGGCGCTGGTCCGCCAGCTCGCTGAGACCATGCGCTCCGCGCACTCCAGCCGCATCCACCACCGGGCGCTCGCGGCCCGCTCCGTGCTCGTCGTCCCCCGGCCGCGTGGCAGAAAGGGCCGGGCGGTGGGCGAGGAGGCCGCCTGGCTCACCCCGTACCTCCAGATCTCCGACTGGCAGATCGCCACCCAGCGCAGCGGAGACTCCTCTCAGGGGCAAGGCCAGGGCCAGGGCATGACCCGCTTCGCGCCGACCGCACTGTCCGCGATGCACCTGGCCGACGACGCCGACGCCTACCTCGCCCCCGAACTCACCGCCCTCAACCCCGACCCGGTCCACCTCGACGTGTACGGGCTCGGCGTCCTCACGTATCTGCTGGTCACCGGCAAGGCCCCGGCCGCCAGCCAGGCCGAGCTGCTGGCCCGGCTGGAGGCGGGGGAGGGCCTGCGCCCCAGCTCCCTGGTGGACGGCCTGTCGGAGGACGTGGACGACCTGGTGCAGGCCGCCACCGCGTACCGGCCCGGGCAGCGCCTGTCCAGCGTGGACGAGTTCCTTGAGCTGCTGGAGGTCGTCGAGGACTCCCTCACCGCCCCGGCCCAGGCTGCCACCGGCACGCAGGGGCCGGGCGGCGAGGAGGACCGGAACGCCACCGACAAGGACCCGCTGGAGGCCGTAGCCGGTGACGTGCTCGCCGAACGGTGGGAGATCCGCCGCCGCCTCGGCACCGGCTCCACCAGCCGCGCCTTCCTCGTCCGCGACCTCCAGGCCGAAGCCCGCAGGACCCGCCCGCTGGCGGTGCTGAAGGTCGCCCTCTCCGACAGCCGCAGCGAGATCCTCGTCCGCGAGGCCGAGGCCATGGGACGCCTGCGCCCCCACTCCGGCATCATCCGCCTCGTCGAACCCGAGGCGCTGCACATCGGCGGCCGTACCGTCCTGGCACTGGAGTACGTCGGCGACGAGCGTGACGACAACGGACAGGGCACCGAGGGCGGCGGACGTCCGCGCCGCCGCGAGGAGACCGTCGCCCGCCAGCTCCGCGAGAACGGCCGTCTCCAGGTCGATCAGCTGGAGGCGTACGGTGACTACCTCTTCGGAGCCGTCGACTTCCTAGAAGGTGAAGGGGTCTGGCACCGCGACATCAAACCCGACAACATCGCCATCCGTATCCGCCCCAACCGCACCCGCGAACTCGTCCTCATCGACTTCTCCCTCGCCGGCTACCCGGCGAAGAGCACCAGCGCGGGCACCGACGGCTACCTCGACCCCTTCGTCGACATCATCACCCGCGGCTCGTACGACTCGCACGCCGAGCGGTACGCCGTCGCCGTCACCCTGCACCAGATGGCCTCCGGTGAACTGCCCAAGTGGGGCGACGGCAGTGTCCTGCCCCGCATGACCGACGCCAAGGAGTGGCCGTACCCGACCATCGCGGCCGAGGCCTTCGACCCGGCCGTACGGGACGGTCTCGTCGCCTTCTTCCAGAAGGCCCTGCACCGCGACGCCGGCCGGCGTTACCCCGAGCTGAAGCCGATGCGGGACGCCTGGCGCAAGGTCTTCCTCGACGCCTCCCGGACCGTCCCGTCCAGCCACCGTTCCCGCCACCCGGCCGCCGCGACCACCGGGGAGGGAACGCCCGCCGAGGGCGTCGCCGCCGTGATCGCGGACGCCGAGCCGGAGACCGCCGAGCAACAGCGCGACCGCCTCGCCGCCGAGGTCACCGGCGACACCCCGCTGACCGTCTCCGGCCTCACGCCCGCCGCCCAGTCCTTCCTCTACGGCCTGGGCATCACCACGGTCGGCGAACTGCTCGACTACAGCCGCCGCAAGCTCGTCAACGCCCCCGGACTGGGCGCCAAGACCCGTAACGAGGTCCAGCAGCGACAGCGCGAATGGGGCGAGCGACTGCGCGAGACCCCCGTATCGCCGCTCACGCCGAAGGGCCGCGCGGAAGCCAAGGAGGAGCTGGAGCAGCTCACCGCCGCCGAGTCCGCCCTCGTCGGTGAATTCGCCACAGGCGGATCGGCGGGCGTCCTGTCCCCCCACACGCTCCGCTCCGTCAGCCTGGACACCCTCGCCACCGTCTTCGTGCCCGCCGTCAACAACAACGGCTCCAACCGCAACAAGGCGGAGATGGTACGGCTGCTGCTGCGCCTGCCCGACGAGCACGGCGTACTGCCCGGCATCGGTGTCTGGCCGAAGCAGAAGGACGTCGCGGATGCGCTGACCCTGAGCCATGGCCGTATCCCGCAGATGCTCAAGGAAGAGCGCAAGCGCTGGAAGGCGGAGCCCGCCGTCCAGGCACTGCGCGACGAGATCATCGACCTGCTGGTGAGCATGGGCCGGGTCGCTTCGGCGGTGGAGATAGCGGATGCCCTGGCGGTCCGGCGCGGCACTCATCTCGCGGGGCGGGAACAGCGCCGCGCGATGGCGCTGGCGGCCGTACGCGCTGTAGTCGAAGTCGAGCAACTGCTGCCGCAGGAAGCCGAGTTCCAGCACCAGCCGAACCGCAAGGCGACGGACGAGTCCCTGGGCGTCGGCCTCCTCGCCGTGGACGTACGGGAGAACGACGGCCCGGACACCCCGACCGCCCCCGGCCTCCTGGAGTACGCGACCCGTCTCGGCAAGACGGCCGACCGGCTCGCCAAGCTGGACACCCTGCCGACGGCGGCGACCGTGCTGGCCGAGCTGGGCGCGCTGACGGTGCCACCCGGCACGGTGGACTGGGACGAGCGACGCATGGTGGAGCTGGCGGCCGCCGCGTCCGTGAACGCCGCAGCCACTCCGCGCCTGGAGATCTACCCGCGCGACCTGCCACTGGTCAGGGCGCTGCGCCTCACCCAGGCCGGGCTCGTCCGCTGGGTCCCGGGCATGCCGGAGGGACAGCAGCCGGGCCTGACCGGCGAGGCCGTGCACGAACGGGTCCGCGCTCGCTTCCCGGAGATGGTCGTCCCCGACGGGCGTGGCGGCACGCACCACGAACTGCCGACCGGCGGCCCGCTCACCAAGGCACTGCGCGCCGCCGGTTTCGAACTGTCGCTCAGCATGCACGAACGCGAGGGTGTGCTCCGCTACCTGCCGACGCGCGTGGACGACGCGTCGAGCTATCTGACGACGGGTGCCTGGCGACAGTCGACGCGTACGGGCGCGGTGACGCGGTACGCCGATGACCCGCAGCTCGCGGGCGCGGTACGCACGGAGGAACGGCTGCTGGCGTCGGCCCGCCGGGACGGGTACCGGGTGCTGACCGTCCGGCAGCAGCGGGTCCTGGACGCGGTGCGGGAGCTGGGCGCCGGGCGGCTGGGCACGGAGGCGGTGTCGGTGACCGAACTGTTTCTTGAGGCCCTGCACGCACAGATCACGCCGGGCACCAAGCCCACCTGGGACACCCTGCTCAAGGCGGACGCCGCCGAGCCGGGCTCCAAGGGGGCGGTGCGTTTCGCGGAGTACGCGCGGACGGCGTGGGGTGCGGTGGAGCCCCGGATCGTGGAGCTGCTGGGCAACGGTGGTGGCGGGGCAGGCCCGGTGCTGCTGACGGAGACCGGGGTGTTCGCGCGGTACGACGCGATGGGTGTCCTGGACCGGCTGGCGTCGGCGGCCCGCCAGGGTGGGCGGGGCCTGTGGCTCCTGGTCCCGCAGAGCGACCCGTCGCGCGAGCCCCGGCTGGGGCAGGTGGCCGTGCCGTACCAGGCCGGCCTGGGGGAGTGGATTCAGCTTCCGGACACGTGGGTGGGCAACGCCCATCGGGGGTCCGGTGACACTGCGGCACGTGCCGCTGTCGAGGGAGACGCGAAGTGATCGACCGCAAGGCTCTGTTGGACGACCTGAAGAAGCAGGTCAAGGCGGTCGAGACCGACCTCGGGCGTCAGGTGAAGGCGCTGGGGGAGGTCGGCGCGCGGCTCAAGGCCGAGTACGAGCAGGCGCGGAAGCTCGGGCGTACGGCGGCGACGTGGAACTCGTGGCTGGACGAGCGGGTCACCCAGGTCGCGGTGGCGTGGGTGCTGGGAACCGTCTTCGTACGGTTCTGCGAGGACAACCGGCTGATCCCCGAGCCGTATCTGACGGGCCCGGACGGCGACCGGCGGGAGCTTGCGGAGTCGCGGTACGACGCGTATGTGGAGTCGGACGAGAACCCGACGTACCGGGGCTGGCTGGAGAAGGCGTTCGAGGAGCTGGGTCGAGGGCAGGCGGGGCGGCTGCTCTTCGACCATCGGCACAATCCGCTGTACCAGGTTCCGCTCTCGCATGACGGGGCGCGGGAGCTGGTCGAGTTCTGGCGGGGGAGGGACGAGGACGGTGTCCTTGTCCATGACTTCACCGACCCGCTGAACGAGGACGGCACGGAGGGGTGGGACACACGGTTCCTGGGAGACCTGTACCAGGACCTGAGCGAGGCGGCCCGCAAGACGTACGCGCTGCTCCAGACGCCGGAGTTTGTGGAGGAGTTCATCCTCGACCGGACGATGAATCCCGCGGTGCGGGAGTTCGGCTACGAGGAACTGAAGATGATCGACCCGACGTGTGGGTCGGGGCACTTTGTGCTGGGGACGTTTCGGCGGTTGGTGAGGTTGTGGGCGGAGGGGCAGCCGGGGCGTGATGTGCATGAGCGGGTCCGGGCCGCGCTGGACTCGGTGCACGGGGTGGACCTCAATCCGTTTGCGGTGGCTGTCGCGCGGTTCCGGCTGCTGGTTGCGGCGATGGCGGCGAGTGGAGTGCGGACGCTGGGGGAGGCGGCGGGGTATGAGTGGCCGATTCATCTGGCGGTGGGGGATTCGCTAATCAGGGCGCGGCAGTTGGAGCTGACGCTGGGCGGGGACGAAGACGGGCTGGACGATCCTCTGGCCTCGTTCGCGTATGCCACGGAGGATGTGCACGAGCACCCGGGGATTCTCCAGCAGGGGCGCTATCACGTGGTGGTGGGGAACCCGCCGTATATCACGGTGAAGGACAAGCAGCTGAATTCCCTGTACCGGGAGTTGTATAAGGACGTCTGCGTAGGCAAGTACGCTCTATCGGTTCCATTCGCACAGCGGTTCTTCGAGCTCGCAATGCAGGGTGATAGCGAGGGGTTCGGATACGGCATGGTTGGCCAGATCACCGCGAACTCGTTTGTGAAGCGAGAGTTTGGCACGAAGCTCATTGAGTCTTACTTCGGGCGCAACAGCGAGTTGATCGAGGTTATTGATACCTCTGGGGCCTACATTCCAGGACATGGAACTCCGACAGTGATTCTGATCGGAAGGCGACGTGAAGGAAGTGGACGTTCTGAGACGATCCGAACCGTCCGCAGTGTCCAGGGTGAGCCCTCGATTCCAGAGAATGCTGAAGAGGGTCTGGTCTGGGGTGCCATCGTAGATCAGATCGACCGGCCTGGATCTGCAAGTCGGTGGGTGTCTGTAGATGATCTTGAGCGTGTTCGCTATTTTGGTCGGCAGCCATGGATCTTGGCTGCCGGTGGTCTTGAGATCAACGAAGCGATCCAGGAGCGGAGTGCTAAACGACTTTCGGCGAGTCTGTCGCGAGACATTGGTTTCGCCAGCTTTTCCGGAGTGGATGACGCCTTCTATCTACCTCCTGACTGGCATCGCCGTTTCGAGACACCGAAATACCTGACTCGGCCCATGGTGGTGGGCGAGGACATTCGTGACTGGTGTGCCTCTCCGGCCGCAGTCGCCTTGGTTCCATACACCCCTACCGGAACTCTTGTCGCGCTCGATCCGAAGGCTTGGTGGGGGCGTCACTTGTGGGCCTATAAGCAGGTCATGGGGCGGCTTACTGATTTTTCAGGAAAGAGTCGCTTCAGCGCGAATATCCCTTGGTGGTCCTGGTATCGATGGGTCGCAGAGCGTTACAAGACCCCTGAAATGATTTCCTTCAGCCATGTAGCGACGCATGTGCATGCCAGCTTTGATGCGTCAGGCATGACCTATAATCAGCACGCGCCTGTGATCAAGTTGCGGGAGGGGGCGAGTGAGGAGGAGCACTTGCGGTTGCTTGGGGTGCTCAACAGCTCCACAGCTGGCTTCTGGCTGAAGATGGTTAGCCATGACAAGGGAATCCGAGGAGAGGGTGGTGGATTTACCAGCGACGACTGGGAGCGTTTCTATGAGTTCACTGGCACCAAGCTTCAGGAGTTCCCTCTCCCGGTTGAGTGCCCCGCTAGCCTTGCTATCGCCCTGGATTCCCGTTCACAGAAGCTCACTACCATCAGTCCTGCATCTGTGGCAGCCGCTTCAACCCCAACAGTCGGGGTCCTTCGTGAATCCAAGGCCCACTGGGAGTCCACACGCGCCCGAATGATCGCCCTCCAAGAAGAACTGGACTGGCAGGTCTACTCTCTCTACAACCTCCACTCCGAAGACCTCCGCGTCTCTGAAGACCCCGACGACCCCAACATCCCCGAACTCGCCCTCGGCGAGCGCGCCTTCGAGATCGTCCTTGCTCGCCGTGTAGCCGCAGGCGAGGCCAGCGACGAGTGGTTCAAGCGACACAACTCCACCCCCATCACGGAGATCCCCGCCCACTGGTCCGCGCCCTATCGCGAAGTCGTCCAGAAGCGCATCGACGCCATCGAGTCGAACCGTGCCATCGGCATGGTCGAGCGTCCCGAGTACAAGCGCCGCTGGGCCACCGAGGGCTGGGACGCGCTCCAGGAGAAGGCCCTGCGTTCCTGGCTGCTCGACCGGATGGAGAACCGCGACCTCTGGTTCGACGAGAACGGGCAGCCCGCCATCCTCACCCTGGCCCGGCTCACCGACGCGCTCTCGCGGGACGAGGACTTCGTCTCCGTCGCCAAGCTCTACGCGCCCCGCAAGGAACTCGCGAAGGTCGTCGCCGAGCTGATCACCGACGAGCACGTGCCGTTCCTCTCGGCCCTGCGCTACAAGCCCGCCGGGCTGAAGAAGCGCGCCGACTGGGAAGACGTCTGGGACCTCCAGCGCAAGGAGGACGCGGCCCCGGACGAGCCCGCCAAGCGGAAGATCCGGGACTCGATCCCCGTACCGCCGAAGTACACCTCGGCCGATTTCCTCCGCGCCTCCTACTGGAAGGCGCGCGGCAAGCTCGACGTGCCCAAGGAGCGGTTCGTCTCGTACGGGCAGACCAAGGCCGCCACCCCCGAGCTGTACGGGTGGGCCGGCTGGGACCACCGGGAGCAGGCGCAGGCGCTCGCCACTTACTTCACCAACACCGCGCTCTCCACCGAGGAGATCACGCCGTTCCTCGCCGGCCTGCTGGAACTCCAGCCGTGGCTGGCCCAGTGGCACGGCGAGTTCGACATGCTCTACAGCGGTTCCCCGGCGGACTTCTTCGCCGGGTACCGCCAGCAGAAGCAGGGCGAGCACGGACTCACCGACGACGACCTCCGCAACTGGCGTCCCCCGGCCGCGACCCGAGGCCGTCGCGCCGCCGTCAAGAAGTAGCCGTCAACGACTCGGTGTCGTGCCCGTACGCCGATGCCGAGTCTGCCGGAGGAGGGACCACCCGGTGCGCGTGCGGATAGCCTCCGGTCGGTAAGCGCGGCTCCGCCCACGTGGCGGGCGGCGAAGTCGTGGAAGGCCATGGGCCCTTCGCCCCGGCCGCCGCGGAACAGCGCGGCGCGGACGCCACTGCCGTCAAGGCGGAGGGACCCAGGTCCTGACACCGCAAGTTGCGCCCGGGCCTCACGGTGGGGGTTCCTGCCTCGCCGGGGCGATCGTCTCCGCGCGGGGGGTCGCTCGCCCTCCCGCCCCGCTGGTTACCGCGAACCGTGTGAACCCCTGGGAGCACCGGTCACCCGGGGCGGGGCCAGTGGGGCGATCTCCCGGTCGAAGAAGTCGTGGAATTCCTCGCCACGCTCATACAGCGCATCGAACCCGGCGTTCGTTTCCCGGATCAGTGAGCTGTCGGTGTAGCGATTGGCTCCATCCGCGTTTCCGTCGTCGTCGTACACGACCTCGTACATGACCTCATCACCGAGAATGACGACTTCCGGAACCAGTCGAATCCGCTCGATGCGCGAAATGTCGCGGGCGTCGAGAACTCTGATGTCGTCACCCACCTCCACACGCACACGCAGGACGTGCAATTCCCATTGCACATACGGCGTCACCGGGAATTCCACGACGCGAAGACGGCGGTGCTGGATGCCCGATTGCGAAGCCCGGCGGATTTCCCGCGCGTAGTCCTCGCGCCTCTCGCCGGCCAGGGTCAGGGCTCCCTCCCAGTCGCCGGCGGCGAAGGCCTCCCAACTCGGAAAGCCGCGTTCCTGGAAGTGCTGGCCGCGTTCGAGCTTGTTCAGGAAGCCGATCCCACCGGCGTAGATCCGGCCCAAGTCAGCGTGGTAGGCGGGGCGGTCCAGGCGTTCGGAGGTACCGCCGGTGAAGGAGTCAAACACTGGGGATGTCCGGCTTCGCCGCGACGAGCATGTTCCTGGGGATGACCACGAGGCGTTCGTCCGATCCGATCGAGACCCCGTCGGGCAGGTTCCTGCCGAGTGACGCGGTGAGGTCCCGGCCGATGACGGCGATGTCACCGTTGGCGAGTTCCCAGATGTCAGGGCAGTCGGGAGTTCCGGTGGTGTTGCCGAGTTCCTGGGGTGATTTTCCCAGCCGTCGCTTGAAAAGCGTGTCCGGATCTGCTTCCCATGGCCGGGACATTTCCATCGCCTCCTCGATCGGCCGCAACCCGCCACTTTAGCCTGTGTCGCGACGTCCTGACCAGGGGCAGATTTGGCACGCGAGGTATTGGCGAGGACTGTTTTCCCCTTGTCCCCCGGTGCCCGGGAGGGAATCATGGGGCGGCAATGGAGATCGCTTTCCATGTCTGGTCAGTGACACTATTCAGGTCCGCTGTCCGACAATCGGGTGAACGGAGGGGCGGCTGTGGACGCAGAAGTGGCTTTGCTCGCACAGAGCGCGGGCACCACTCTGGTCGCGTTGATGGCGACCGACGCCTGGCAGCACATGCGTGAGGGAATCACCCGGCTCTGGCGTCGGACGCAACCCGAGCGCGCCGACACGATCGCCGCTGAGCTGGAGGCCGGGCGCGACGATGTGCTGGCCGCCGTCGCGTCGGGCGACCACGAGGACCTGGAGGAACTGCGCCTCCAGTGGCAGGGATCGGTGCGGCGACTGCTCGTCGAGAGGCCCGACGCCGTCGAGGAACTGCGCGCACTGCTGGACCGACTCGATCCCGGGGGCTCCGCCGCCCGGCGGATCACCCAGCACGCCACCGTGTCCGGTCGGGGCAGGGTCTACCAAGCGGGACGCGACCAGCACATCACCGAACGATGACGGGTGGCACGGACGGCCACGCCGAGGACCACGGGCGCGTCTACCAGTCGCGTGGCGATCAGCACATTTCCGAACACCACCACTACGGCGGTGCCGGGACGGAGTTCGGCGGACCGGACTCGGTGCGGCGCCCGGCGGTCGGCCGGAGCCCCGTCGCGCTGCGCGACCGCAGCGAGGTGATGGAACGCCTGCGGAAGAGCGTCGGGCCGGAGCGCGGCGGCCAGGTCTATGTGCTCTACGGGATGGGCGGTTCGGGTAAGACGGCCGTCGCCTGTGCTCTGTTCGAGGAGGTCACCGGGGAACAGGGCCGCGTGGGCCTGTGGGTCAACGCCGCCGACCGTGCGAGCTTGCGCGCTGGCATGCTCGCCGTCGCCGCCGACCGGGGAGCGGGCGACGGTGAACTGCTCGCCGCGCGCAATGGCCTCAGACCTGCCGCCGATCTCGTCTGGAGCTACCTCGACCGTTCCGCCGAACCCTGGTTACTGGTTCTCGACAACATCGACGAACCGGAGATCCTGCGGGACGGCGACTGGCTGCGCACCAGCCCGCGCGGCACCGTCCTGGTGACCACACGGCGGGCGGCGGCCCGGTGGTGGCCCGGGGCCGAGCTGCAGCACATCGGCGTACTGCCCCGTGAGGACGCCGCGCTCGTGCTGCGCGACCTCGCACCGCACAGCGGGACGGCTGAGCAGGCGGCCCGGGTCGCGGACCGCCTCGGACGGCTGCCCCTCGCGCTCACCCTGGCGGGCGGCTTCCTCTCGCACCAGGTCATCGACCCCTGGACGATGGACGCGTACGGGGACCGGCTCGACGGTGACGAACGGGTCCGGCTGATCGACCGGGGAGCCGACGCGATATCCGAAGCGGATCCCCGTCAGCTCGTCGGCCTGACCTGGCAGCTCACCCTTGACGCGTTCGAAGCACGTGGACTGCCCGAAGCGGCGGCCCTGCTCAGGCTGCTGGCCCGGTTCGCCGCGGAGCCGCTGCCGCTGACGCTGCTCGACCACATCGGCATCGGGGCCGTGCTGCCTCGGGACCGGACCGAGACGGCCCTCAGAGCCCTTCTCGACCAGTCGCTGTCCGAGCTGGTCGACGTCGGCGGCACGCGCTGCGTGCAGAGTCACGGAATCCTTCTCGACAGCGTTGCGGCGGCCACCCCCGCCGACCTGGTGTCCGCGCTCGACACGACCGCCGTCCTGCTGCTCGACGCGGTCGTTCCCGCCGTACCCGACGCGGGGCCGCACGATCCGCGGCTGCGCCTGCTGGTACCGCACACCCTGACCCTGCTGCGGCACATCGCCGGGCCGTCCGCCGCCGGCGCCCTGGCTGTCACGACACGGCTTGCCGTCGCCCTGCACCGCACCGGCGACTACCTCTCCGCCCGGGAGACCGCCCGTACCGCCGCGGACCTCGGGCAGCGGAACCTCGGCGCGGACCACCGTACGGTCCTCGCCGCACGCTCCAGGGCCGGGCGAGCACTGTTCCGGCTGGGCAGGTATGCCGAGGCCGAGGCGGAACTCCGCGCCGTTCTGGACACGCAGAAGCGCCTGCTCGGCGCCGACGACCCCGACACCGCGGACAGCGGCTACGGGCTTCAGCTCGTGCTGGCCAACCTCGGGAGACGGGAGGAATCCCTCGGGCTGCTCCGCGGCACCGTCGCCGGGCGGTGCTCGGCGCTCGGCCCCTCGCATCCGCTGACCCTGCGGGCCCGCGCCAGCCTGCTGGAGATGTTGCCCGCCACCGCCGTGGTCACCGAGGAGGACGGCGCTCTGCTCGCGCTGCCGGGCGAGTGCGAGCGGTCTCTCGGCCCCGACCACACGGTGACTCTGGGTGCCCGGCACAACCACGCGTGGGCGCTGTACCTCCTTGGCCGCTTCGACGAGGCCGATCGTGAGATCCGGCGGGTCACCGAGGCGTACGCGCGGCGCTGGGGGCCCGACTATCCCCTCGTGCTCGCCGCCCGGCAGCTCCTCTCCCGTACCAGGGCCGCGCTCGGGCACACCGAGGAGGGCATCGCACTGATGACCGACGTCGTCGAGCGGCGGGAAAGCGGCCTGGGCCCCGAGCACCCCTTCACCGTCGCCGGCAGGCAACTGCTGGACGCCTACCGATCGGGGCGACGGCGGCCGTAGCGCCTGGGAACCGGACGGTGACGGTCGCGCACGGACGATGCGTGAGGGTTTACGGCAGGTGGCCGACAGGGGTACGGATGTAGGGTGCTTTGCGCAGGCCGTACGGGTGACGTGCAGGACGAGCCGGACCGTCCTCGGCCCCGGCGGCGGACCGCGCGAGACCCAGTTCGAGCAGCAGGACCGAACACCGTCAGGGAGAGCGAGACCCGCAATGGCCCAGCAGCCGCCCCTTCTCCGTGATGTCATCGACATCAAGGAGAACATCTCCACCTCGGACTTCGTACTCTCCCTCGCCGAGGCGACGACACCCGACGGCGCCCGGAACGCTCTGAAGGACTACGTCGTCACCGAGCGACTGCTGGAGAACTTCGACGAAGCGCTGGCGCTCATCAAGTCCTCTCTCGACGGGCACCGCTCAAAGGCGGCCTACCTGCACGGCTCGTTCGGTTCCGGTAAGTCGCACTTCATGGCCGTCCTCTACGCCCTGCTCAGCGGCGACTCGGCCGCCCGTGCCCGTACCGAGTTCGACCCGGTGCTGACCAAGCACGAGTGGCTGACCACAGACGGCAAGAGGTTCCTACTCGTGCCGTACCACATGCTCGGGGCGAAGGCCCTTGAGCAGCGGGTGCTCGGCGGGTACGTCACGCACATCAAGAAGCTGCACCCGGACGCGCCGACCCCGCAGGTGTACCGGACCGACTCCCTCTTCGCCGACATCCGGGCCAACCGTGCCATCTACGGCGACGAGGCGGTCATCCGCGGCCTGGGTGGCAGCGACGCGGGCGACGGCGAAACGGATGAATGGGGCGAGGGCTTCGCCTGGACCCCGCAGCTCCTCGACACCGCCCTCGCCGCCGAGGAGAACCACGAGGGGGGCACCCCGCTCAACCTCCGCAACCCCTCCACCCCGGCCGAGCTGCGCGCCAAGCTGGTCAACGACGCGGGGACCAACCTCTTCCCCGGCTTCGCCAAGAACGCGGCCGAGAACGAGCACGGCTTCATCTCCCTGGACGCCGGTCTGTCCGTCATCGCCGAGCACGCCAAGTCGCTCGGCTACGACGGCCTGATCCTGTTCCTGGACGAGCTGATCCTCTGGCTCGCGACTCTCATCCACGAGCAGAAGTTCGTGGCCCGCGAGGCCAGCAAGATCACGAACTTTGTGGAGGGCGGCGACGCCCGGCGCGCCATCCCCGTCGTGTCGTTCATCGCCCGCCAGCGCGACCTGCGTGAACTCGTCGGCGAGGAGGTATCCGGCGCGGCGGAAGCCTCCATCCAGGACACCCTGAACCTGGCCTCCGGCCGGTTCGACAAGATCACCCTGGAGGACCGCAACCTCCCGCAGATCGCTCACGCCCGCATCCTCAAGCCGAAGGACGCCGAGGCGGAACGGCGCATCGACGAGGCCTTCGAGCAGACCAAGCGGGTCGGCACCCAGGTCTGGGACACCCTCCTCGGCTCGGACAAGGGCACGACTGGCGCGGACGCGGAGTCGTTCCGTCTGACGTACCCGTTCTCGCCGGCGTTCATGGACACCCTCGTCCACATCTCGTCCGCGCTGCAGCGTTCCCGCACCGGTCTGAAGCTGATGGGCCAGCTGCTCTCCGACCACCGCGACGAGCTCCGGCTCGGCCAGCTCATCCCGGTCGGCGACCTCTACCCGGTGATCGCGGAGGGCGGCGACAAGCCGTTCACCGACAGCCTGAAAGTCGTCTTCGAGGCCGCCGACAAGCTCTACAAGACCAAGCTCCGGCCCTACCTCCTCAGCTCGTACGACATCACCGAGGACGACGTCGAGCAGTACGCCCACCGGCCCGAGGCCATCACCGACCTCCAGCGCGCCCAACGCTGCCGTATGTTCGTCGGCGACAACCGGCTCGTGTGCACCCTGCTGCTGTCGGCGCTCGCGCCCAGCGTGCCTTCGCTGGCCGAGCTGACCATCCGGCGGCTTGGCGCGCTCAACCACGGGTCGGTCCTCGCGCCCATCCCCGGCGCCGAGGTCGGCATCATCAAGAACAAGGTCGCCGAGTGGGCCGCCAGGTTTCCCGAGATCAAGGAGACCGGCACCGAAGCCAACCCCGGCGTACGGCTGGAACTGTCCGGCGTCGATGTCGACTCCGTCATCGCCAACGCCCAGGTCAACGACAACCCCGGCAACCGGGTCGCCCTCGCCCGGCGTCTGCTTTCCGAGGAGCTGGGTGTCGAACACGGGCAGTTGAGCGACCAGCTCGGCTTCGTATGGCGCGGCACCGCTCGCACCGCCGAGGTCGTGTTCGGGAACGTCGCCGACGAGGACGAGGTGCCCGACCACGACCTGATGCCGCAGGAGGACGGGCGCTGGCGCATCGCGATAGATCTCCCCTTCGACGAGGGCGAATGGGGCCCGGTCGAGGACGTCAACCGCATCCGGCGGCTGCGCGAGCGCCAGCGGGGCGAGCGGTCCCGTCTCGTCGCCTGGGTGCCGGCCCACCTGTCCGTGCAGCGCTTCGCTGACTTCCGGCGCCTGGTCGTCATCGACAAGGCCCTCGCCGACGAGCACCGCTTCGACACCCAGTACGCCGGCCATCTCAACGCCGACAACCGCAGCCGTGCCAAGGGCCTGCTCGAAACCCAGCGCGAAGCTCTGCTCAAGCAGATCAGGGGCGCCTTCAAGCAGGCGTACGGGCTCGCGCAGAAGCAGCCGGCCGACGTCGTGCCCGACTTCGACGACCACCTCGTCCCCCTGCCCGACGTGGACGGCCTCACCCTGTCCTTCGGGCAGAGCCTGCACGACGGCATCCGGCACGTCGCGGGCACACTCCTCGCCCACCAGTATCCGGCGCACCCCGACTTCGACCCGGACGCCACCGCCACCGCCGTCAAATCCGCCGATACCCGCAAGGTCTTCACCCATGTGCGGGCCGCCGCCGAGGCGCGTGACGGGCGGGTGGAGGTCCCGGCCGCCGACCGCAAACTCATGCAGCGGATCGCGGGGCCCCTGCGGCTCGGGCAGCAGAAGGAGGCGTACTTCGAGCTGTCCCGCTACTGGGCCGACCACTTCCGCCGGCTCGCCAGCCCCCAGGGCAGCACCGGGGACCTGTCCCTGATCACCCTGACCGACTGGACGGACAAGCCCGACCCGCGCGGCCTGCCCGACTTCCTCTCCCGGCTCGTCGTCGCCGCCTTCGCCGAGATGGACGACCGGGTGTGGGTGCGGGGCGGCACTGTGCTCGACCCCGCGCCCGAACTGTCCGCGATCAAGGACCATGACGCGCTGCGCAGCCAGCCGCTGCCCGCCGAGTCCGACTGGGACACGGCACGGCAGCGCTTCGAAACGGTCTTCGGGCAGAAGGCTCCCGCCCTTCGGCGCGGCCGGATGGTCAACCAGTTCGCCCGACAGATCATCGAGGCCGCCCGCGCCCACCGGGACCACGCGGTCGACCTGGTACACCAGTTGGAGGCGCACGCCTCCTTCCTCGGTCTCGACCAGACCGCCGACACCGGACGGCTCGCTCTCGCCCGCCGCTCCCTGCAACTGCTGGACGCGCTCACGGCGGAGGCCGGTAAGGGCGCGGCAGGGGCGAAGAAGACCGTGGAGACCCTCGCTTCCTTCGACCTGGGTGAGACCAGCGCCGACCGGTACGGGACCTCCATCAAGCAGGCCCGCGGCGTCGCGGAAGCCGTCGCCTCCGCGCCCTGGAGCACCCTGGAACTCGCCGCCGGTCTAGGACCCGAGGGCGCGGCACTGCTCGACTCGCTGCGCAACGTGGCCCGCGACGACCAGCGCACCGCGGACCTGCGCGACGCCCTGGCCCGCACCCAGCGCCAGGTCGTCGCCCTGGTGAAGCGCAGCCAGGCGGCCAGCCCCCCGGCGCCCCCTGTCGTCGCGCCGCAGCCCACGGCCGACGACCTGTCGTTGAACACCGAGACCAGCGACCCGCGTATCCCCTTCGCCCAGACGCAGACACCCGCACCGGCTTCCTCAGGCAGCGGCTCAGCGCGAACGGCCGGCGGCCGCCGTACGACCGTGGCGCGCGCCGCCGCCGACCTCCAGGCGGAACTGTCCGAACTGGCCGCCCGCCACCCCGACGCGACCATCGACATCACCTGGAAGGTCGTCGAGTGACCGTTGCCGCCGCCCTGGACACCGCCGCCGTCCCAGGCGCCGTCCGGCTGAACACCGCGACCGTCGCCCAGTACCTGTCCTCGCACTCGTCCCTCGCCGCCTCCCTGACCGGAGACGGCGGAGGCAGGCGCCGGGTGGTGCTGCTGCGGTCCGCGCCCCAGTGGGACGGGCCCGACGAACCCGCCTGGGGCGAGGGGCGGACGGCCGGCGTGGTGGTGGCGCCCTCACCGCTCGCCGTCCACGAACTCGTCCTCGGCCACCTCGCGGGCCGCCGCCCCGGCCCCGCTGTCCTGGTGGTCCTCACCGACCGCGAGCAGAACGAACTCGACCCCGCGATCACCGCCCGCGTCCACAAGCAGCGCATCGACACGGTCGACAGCTGGGACGTCGTGCGGGAGGCGTTTGGCGCCCGGCAGATCGACCCGCGTCTGAAGGACGTCAACTGGGCGGCCGAAGCCCTGCTCGATGCCACCCCGCCCGGCGGCTGGCCGCCGGTGCCCGGCGGTTGGCTGTCGCGGCAGTACGCACTCACCGCGCTCGCCCAGCGCCGCCTGCGCCTCGGCCGCTACGACACCGAGGACGGTACGCGACGCCACGGTGAGGACCGGCTCGACGCGCAGACTCTGCTGCACTGGGCGACCCGGCCCGGAGCCCCCGAACGGCTGCTGGGCCTGCGTGGTCCCGAGCGCGCCGGGCTGACCACCTTCCTCGGCGAGGAGGATCAGGCAGGCCTCGCCGGACGTGCTCTGCTCGCTCTCGTCGACGCCGAGCGCGGCGCGGACGCCGCCGCCTTCGGCCTCGTATGCGCCGCCCTGTGGCAGCACGCCGAACCCGCCCCCCAGACTTACCAGGCCCGGGGCCGAGCCGAACGCTACCTCGGCGACCAGCTACCGGCCGTCGGCGAACAACTCGACCGCCTTGTGTGCGTCTTCGGACGGTCCGCCGAGGAGTACGCGAGCACGCTGCTGACCGCCGGACACCGGGGCGGCGGCCCCGACGCCGACCAGGCCCGCGAGGCACGCCGCACCACCGGCATCGTGCTCGACCGGGCCGCCGTGCTGGCCCGCCAGTTCGGCGCGGAGGCGGCCGTCGCGGCGAGCCCCGTCCTGCGCGGCGGGCTGGAAGCCCGGTTCACCGCCGTCGGCCAGGCACTCGCGGCGGGCGACACGGCCGCGGTCGCGGACGCCGTGCGACGGCTCGCGGACCACAGGCTCGCCACCGATCCGGAAGAGTCCGCCCGCGTCGAACGCGCCTGCATGGGACAGCGACTCGCCCTCTGGCTGGCCACCGAACCGTCCGCCGATGCCCCCACCGTCGCCGACGCCGTACAGCGGCACATCGCCGAGACCGGCTGGGCCGACCTCGCCCTGGAGCACATCGAGGCCGGCGGCGACCCCGACCCCTGGCTCACGGCCGCCTACGACACCCTCGGCGCGCGCGTCCGGGACCGGCGACGGCGGATCGACGCGTCCTTCGCGCGCTCACTGGCCGGCTGGACGCGGGACGGCACCCCGCCGGGCGGCATGCTCACGGTCGAGACCTTCCTCGACCGGGTGGCCGGGCCCGTCGTCCGGCGTGGGGAGGGGCGGCGGGTGCTGCTGCTCGTACTCGACGGCATGAGCGCGGCCATAGCGAACGAACTCGGCGAGGAACTGCGCCACTCCTGGGCGGAGTTCGACCCGCTGGCCGGGGGCATGCCGCGTCGGCGGGCCATGGCCGCCGCCCTCCCCACCGTCACGGCCGTGTCCCGGACGTCCCTCTTCGGGGGCTTCCTGACGAAGGGCACCCAGGCTGATGAGAAGAGGCTCTTCCCCGCGCTGAAACTGTGGAGCGGAGCGCCGGCCGCCGCCTTCCACAAGGACGACCTGCGCAGTGAGACCGCGGGCAACACCTTCGGCCCGGCCCTCACGGAAGCGCTCACCGACGGCAGAACCCATGTCGCCGTCGTCCTCAACGCCATCGACGACCGCCTCGCCAAGGAACAGAAACTCGGCGACGGAGCCTGGCGGGTCGACGACGTACCCGGTCTGCGCGACCTGCTCCGGGTGGCGGCGGCCCAGGGCATGGCCGTCATCGTCACCAGCGACCACGGCCATGTCGTCGACCGGCATGGAACGAAGGCGGACGCGGCCACCGAGCCCGCGTCCGCTCGGCACCGCCTGCCCGGTGGCCCGCTCGGCGAACGGGAGATCGCCCTTTCCGGGCCGCGCGTGGTCTGGCCCGAGCCCGGCGCGTCCATCGTCGCGCTCTGGGACGCGGACTCCCGCTACACCGCCCTCAAGGCCGGATACCACGGAGGAGCCTCCCTCGCCGAGTTCGCCATTCCGGTGCTCGCGTTCCTCCCGTTCGGGGCGGAACCGCCCAAGGGGTGGCGGGAGCTGGGGGACCAGCGGCCGTCCTGGTGGGCGCCGGAGGAGGCGGCCACGCCGGCATCTGACGAGCGTCCGGCTCCGCCGGTGGGTGCGGCTCCGAAGAAGGGGGCGGCGAAACCCCGGAAGAAGCAACCCGAACCCGGGACGCTGCCCGCCGCGCTCTTCGACGTGGCGCTGACCGCCGGAGGAGACGACGCCCTGCTCACGCCGGTCGTCATCTCCCGGACCGAGGCGTTCGTAACGGCGCTGCTCGATTCCGAGACGTACCAGGCGCAGCTCGACGGCCTGGCGCGCAAGCCGCAGCGGGAGCAGGTCCACAAGGCTCTCGCTGCCCTGCTCGACGTCGGCGGCACCCTGCCCGTGACCGCGCTCGCCCAGCGCGCGGGCATGCCCATCACCCGGGCCGACGGCTTTGCCGCGGTCCTGCGGCAGCTCCTCAACTACGACGGCGTACAGGTGCTGGAGACCCTTCCGGACGGCCGCACGCTACGGCTCCACGAGGCCCTGGTGCGCGAGCAGTTCCCCCTCCGGACGGGCTGACGCCGTCCGGGGTGCCTCAGGCCTTCGCACCGAGGCACCCTGGGGCCGCGTTCTGCGGCGTTGTGCCCCTGGTGGCAGGGTCGCGAGGTGCCGCGCCCTCGAAGCGGTCCACCCTGGCGCAGATACGGAGAGTGATTCCAGCAGAGTCTCCTGGTAACCGGCAACCGATTCGACGGAGTGGGTGTCTCGCTACAGTGCTGTGGGAAGAGCGGTCCGACCGACGGCCGCCTTTCGGTCCCCGTACGGATGTGCCTGCGGAAATGGAAGACTGGCTGCCGTGAGCACCACCGGATCCCAGCGCCACGTACAGGTGAGCGCCGCCCGCCGCCGAACCGTCATCGACGCGCTGCGGCGCGGTGCCGTGCCCGATGGCGGACTCGACCTGCTGGCCACCGGACTCGACCGGTTCGAAGCGGCCCTGGACGCGGAGCTGGACGCCGTCGCCGCCGGTGGTTCCGTGTTCAAGGCCGTGCGGGGCGAGTACGGGTCCGGCAAGACGTTCTTCACTCGCTGGCTGGGGGAGCGGGCCAAGCGCCGCAACTTCGCCGTGGCCGAGATCCAGATCTCGGAGAACGAGACCCCGCTGCACCGGCTGGAGACGGTCTACCGGCGGCTCACCGAACGGCTCACCACCTCCAGTTTCCCACCCAGCGCGCTGCGGCCCGTGATCGACGCCTGGTTCTACGCCCTTGAGGAGGATGCCCTCGCGGCTGGCGCGACCGAGGAGGAACTTCCGGGCGAGGTGGAGAAACTGCTCGTCGCACGGCTCGCCGAGGTCTCGCGACATGCCCCGTCGTTCGCCACCGCCCTGCGCGGCTACCGGGCCGCCCTCGTGGACGGGGACGAGGCGACCGCCGCCGCCGTCCTGGCGTGGCTCGGCGGGCAGCCGCACGTCGCGGCTTCCGCCCGCCGGGCCGCCGGGGTCCGCGGCGACCTCGACCACTTCGGTGCGCTCGGGTTCCTGCAGGGGCTCCTCACGGTGCTGCGCGACTCCGGGCACACCGGCTTGTTCGTGGTCCTCGACGAGGTGGAGACGCTGCAACGGGTCCGGTCGGACGCCCGCGACAAGGCGCTCAACGCTCTGCGGCAACTCATCGACGAAGTTCACTCGGGCCGCTTTCCCGGCCTCTACCTGGTCATCACCGGCACCCCCGCCTTCTTCGACGGTCAGCAGGGCGTACAGCGGCTGGCCCCGCTCGCTCAGCGGCTGGCCACCGACTTCACCACCGACCCGCGCTTCGACAACCCTCGCGCCGTGCAGATCAGGCTTCCCGGCTTCGACCAGGGGGCCCTGGTGGGGCTCGGCCTCACCATCCGTGACCTGTATGCCGACGCCTCACACCTGCCCGAGCGGGTGCGCGAGGTCGTCGACGACGCGTACGTCGCCGACCTCGCGGTCGCCGTTGGCGGAGCGTTGGGCGGGAAGGTCGGAGTGGCGCCACGGCTGTTCCTGAAGAAGCTCGTCGGGGACGTACTGGACCGTGTGGACCAGTACGACGACTTCGACCCCCGGCGGCACTACCGGCTCACCGTCGTCGGCGGCGAACTCACCGACGTCGAGCGGAACCTGGCCGCCCTGGCCTCCGTGACGGCCGACGACATCGATCTGGAACTGTGATGGCGGGCGGGGAAAGCCCGGCTGGGAAGGGCCCGGAACACGTCGAAGCCGACGCCGACGTGCTCGACCGCCTCGACCCCGTCGTCGTGCACCACGTCGTCAACACCCTCGGCTGGCCCGATCTGCGCCCCCTGCAGCGGGCTGCGATCACGCCGCTCATGGAGGGGCGGGACGCCGTACTGCTGGCTCCGACGGCAGGGGGCAAGACGGAGGCGGCGTGCTTTCCCCTGCTGTCGGCGATGACCGAGCAGCGGTGGACCGGTACGTCTGTGCTGTACCTGTGCCCGCTCAAGGCACTCCTCAACAACCTGGTCGGCCGCGTCGACACGTACGCCCAGTGGCTCGGGCGACGGGCCGCGATATGGCACGGCGACATCAAGGAGTCGCAGCGGCAACGCATCCGGGCCGAGGCGCCGGACATCCTGCTGACCACGCCCGAGTCGCTTGAAGCGATGCTGATCGGCGTCAAGACCGACCATGTCCGTCTGCTGGGAAGCGTACGGGCCGTCGTCATCGACGAAGTCCACGCGTTCGCGGGGGACGACCGTGGATGGCACCTGCTGGCCGTGCTCGAACGGTTGGAGCGGGTGATGGGACGGCCCATCCAGCGCGTCGGGCTCTCGGCGACCGTCGGCAACCCGACCGAGTTGCTGCACTGGCTGCAGGGCTCAGGCGTCGGCAGCCGCACCGGCCAGGTGGTCGCTCCCGGAGTTCAGATGCCGACCGCCCACCACGGCGGACACCCTGACACCAAGGCGAGCACCGAGTCCTCCGGCAGGCCGACGGGCGAAGTGGAACTCGACTATGTCGGCTCCCTCGACAACGCGGCCAAACTCATCGCGGCGCTGCACCGTGGAGAGAAGCGGCTCGTCTTCTGCGACTCGCGCCGCCAGGTCGAGGAGCTGGGCGCGGCGCTCCGCGCACGCGAGGTGACCGTCTTCCTGTCCCACGCATCGCTCTCCGTCGACGAACGCACGCGCTCCGAAAGGGCGTTCGCCGAGGCGCGTGACTGTGTCATCGTCTCCACGTCGACCCTGGAGCTCGGCATTGACGTCGGCGACCTGGACCGTGTCATCCAGATCGACTCACCGACCTCCGTCGCTTCGTACCTCCAACGCATCGGACGCACCGGGCGGCGTACCGGGACCGTGCGGAACTGTCTGTTCCTCGCCACCCGCAAGGAGACCCTGCTACAGGCGGCGGGCCTGTTGCTGCTGTGGTCGCGGGGGTGGGTAGAGCCGGTCGTCCCTCCGCCTGAGCCGCGCCACCTGGTGGCCCAGCAACTACTCGCTGTCATCCTGCAACAGCACAGGCTCGGCGACCAGGTGTGGGACCGGCAGTGGAACGGCCTCCCCCCATTTGACCGGTCGGCGGCCCCGATCATGCGCTTCCTCGCGGAGAAGGGTTTCCTCGACAGCGATGGCGGGATGCTGTTCATCGGTCCCGAGGCGGAACGCCGCTTCGGTAGAAGACACTTCATCGAACTCACCGCCTCCTTCACCGCGCCCCCGCAGTTCACCGTCCTGTCCGGGCGCACGGAGATCGGCCGCACGGACCCGAGCGTGCTCACGGAGGAACGCCCTGGCCCCAGGCGGTTGCTGCTCGGCGGACGCAGTTGGCTGGTCACGTATATCGACTGGTTGCGCAGACGCGCCTTCGTCGAGCCCACCGACGGCGGTGGAATCGCCAAGTGGATGAACGGCGGCGTCACTGGACTGTCGTATCCCCTGACCCGCGCCATGCGTCAGGTACTGCTCGGCACGGACCCACCCGTCTCCCTCACGCGGCGGGCAGTGGCCTGTCTGGCCGAACAGCGCGAAAGCGACGCACCTGGCGCCGTCCACCCGGGCGGCACGTTGATCACGCGCGTCGGCTCCGACGTCCGGTGGTGGACCTGGGCCGGCTACCGGGCCAACGCCACCCTGGCAGCCACGCTCCCGTCGGTCAGCGACCCGCTGCAACGGCCCACCGACTGCTGGCTACGCCTGCGGGAGAACCTGGCCCCGGCCGACTGGCACGCGGCTCGTGGCGAGGTCGGCGAGAACCTCGTCCTGCCTGACGTGGACCGGCGTGCCGTACGCGGCCTGAAGTTTTCCGCCGCCCTCCCGGAACGGATCGCCGTGGCCACGGTGGCGGCTCGCCTGGCCGACTTCGAGGGCGCCCGTTCGGTGCTGGGCGAGCCGGTGCGGTTCCAGTGCGACGGCTGACCCGGAAGAGTCGCCAAGGCCACTTGGCGGAGCCGCGATGCCCCGCCCGCCCCCACCGCTCCGTCACCTGAGGGCACTGAAGTCCGGTACGGAGCAGGTTGATCAGACCCTCGCTGAATACCAGCCCCATCGGGACCGTACAGCTTCGTACGCGGCCATGAAGGCAGTCACGAAGGTAGCCAGACGTCGCGGGGCCGGGGGCGGAGGTGGCAGCGGGCTGCCGCCGACGCTGCGCGGGTGCGATCTCGCGGGGGTGGTCACCCCGGTGTCCGTGCGGGGGTGGTCCCCGAGATCATCAACGGCTCGTCCGCACATGGTCCCCGCGCATGCGGGGCTCACCGATGGTCGGGGTGGTTGCCAGGGGGGATGGGGTGGTGGGGCGGCCGGGGCTGGGGGCGTTTGAGGGGTAGTGGACGACGTGGCGCTGCCTGTGTAGGGGTCTGACCAGCGGGAACAACCCGTGCGGCATCGTCTCTCCTGCGCGCAGTGCTTGAATGGACCCGTCGTCCCCGGTCTGAGCAAGGAGAAGCGCTGTGCCCCTGGTCTCTGTCGTGATGCCCGTGTATAATTCGGCGGCCACTCTCGGCGCGGCGGTCCGGTCGGTGCTCACGCAGACGCACAGTGATCTGGAGCTGCTGGTCACCGACGACAAGTCCACCGATGGCTCCATGGACCTGCTCATGGAGTTCGCCCGGCAGGACGAGCGCGTGCGGCCGGAGTCGGCGCCGGAGCAGGGTGGGGCCGGGCGGGCGCGGAATCTCGCCATCGGGCGGGCGCGGGGGGATTTCGTCGCCTTCCTCGACAGCGACGACATGTGGCTGCCGGAGAAGACCGAGCGGCAGATCGCGTTCGCCGCGGCGGGCAGCGCGCCGCTGACGTTCACCTCGTACTTCAAGATGGACGCCGACTACGACGGTGAGAGCGTCGACTTCGTCCCGAACGGGCGCGTGATCCGCGCCCGGGAACATGTGGACTACCGGGCGATGCTGGTCCGGGACTACATCGGGGCCCTGACCGCGATGTACGACCGCACCGTCCTGGGTACCCGGCTGATGCCGGAGATGCGCAAGCGGCAGGACTACGCCCTGTGGCTGTCGATCATGCGTGACGGCGCCGACGCCCGCGGGCTGACCGAGCCGCTCGCCGTGTACCGGGCCCACCAGGCGGGATCGCTGTCCTCCAACAAGATGTCGCTGGTCCGGTACAACTGGGAGCTGTACCGCCAGCACGAGGGGCTGTCGATCCCCCGGTCGACGCGGGCGCTGGCCGGCGCCGCGTGGCAGTCGCTGCGCAACTCGCGGATCTAGGACCTTTCTTCTGGATCTTGCTGGGCTCCCCGCCTGATCCAGAGGAAAGGCCCAGAGGGCCGTCGGCGACGATCGCCCGGACCGCCCACCCGTATGACCCGCGTGGTGGGCGGGTTCCGTGGCGGCCCGGTCGTGCGGGGACGGTCGGAGCAGTGGACAGCCGTCGCGAAATCGGATTGAAAGCGAGGCGACACCCCCGCCTGGCACGGTGGTCGCACACGACGATCGCCAGCGGGGGAGCCATGGATTTCAGCTTGCTCGGTCCTGTCGAGGCCAGACGTGACGGCCGGCCCATCGGGCTGTCCGGGACGAAGATGCGGACGCTGCTCGCGGCGCTGCTGATCGCGCGCGGACGGGTGGTGCCGGACTCGCGGCTGAGCTGGCTGCTGTGGGGTGTCTGCCCGCCCACGACCATGAACGCCCAGATCTATACGTATGTCTCCCGGCTGCGCAAACTCCTGGAGCCGGAGGTCACCATCGCCCGGCGGGCGCCCGGATACGTCATCGAGACCGGTGACAGCCGGATCGACGTGGTCGAGTTCGAGCGGCTGGAGCGTGCGGGCCGGGCCGCGCTGCGGGCGGCGCGGTATGAGGAGGCGGGGGCGCTGCTGGGGCGGGCGCTCGATCTGTGGCGTGGGCCCGCGCTGGCCAACACCACGGAGCTGCTCGTGGAGCAGGAGGAGTCGCACTGGGAGGAGGGCCGGGCGGCCGCGCTGGAGAACCGGGTGGAGGCCTGCCTCGCGCTCGGCCAGCACCAGCAGCTCACCGCCGAACTCGTCCGGCTGGTCGGTGACTTCCCGCTGCGGGAGCGGATGCGGGCCCAGCTGATGACCGCGCTGTGCCGGTCCGGCCGTCAGGCGGACGCCCTGCGGGTCTTCCACGAGGGCCGCCGGGTGCTCGCCGATGAGCTCGGTGTCGACCCGGGCGCGGAGCTCACCGGGACCTATCAGGCCGTGCTCGACGGTTCGCTGGGCACCGCCCCCGCCGAGCCGCCCGCCCGTGCGGCGGCGACGGCACCACCCGGCCTCGCCGGGCCGGTGGCGCCCTCGTCGCTGCCCCCGGACACCGCCACGTTCATCGGACGGCGGCGGGAGCTGGCCGCGCTCCAGGCGCTGCTGGCCCCCGGCAGCCCGGTCCGGCGCGGTCTGATCACCGGCATGGGCGGGGTCGGCAAGACGGCCCTCGCGCTGCGCGCCGCGCACACCAGCAGGGGCCACTTCCCCGACGGGCAGCTGTATGTGGACGTCGCCGACCGCGACGGCGCCGCCCGGGATCCGCGGGTCGTCCTGGTCCAGTTGCTGAGCGCGCTGGGGGACCCGGCCGTGGCGGGTGAGGGCGCGTACGGTGACGGTGCGTACGGTACCGGGGTGTTGTCCGGCGCGGCCCTCGGTGCCGGTCGCGGTCCCGGGCTCGATGAGCTGGTGCGCCGCTACCGTGCCCGTACCGCCGGGCGGAGGCTGCTGGTCGTGCTGGACAACGTGTCCGGGCCCGAGCAGCTCGCCGCGCTCCTGCCCGGAGGCGAGGAACCCGCGGTCCTCGTGATCGGACACGCCCACCTCGCCGCCGCCATCGGCCCCCACACCACCGTCGTCGAGCCGCTCGCCGACGACGACGGCCTGGCCCTGCTGGCCGCCGCCGTGGGCGCCGAGCGGGTCGCCGAGGACCTCGCCGCGGCCCGGCAGATCGTCGCCTACTGCGGTGGTGTCCCGCTCGCCCTCCGGACGGCCGGTGCCCGGCTCGCCGCCCGGCCCCACTGGTCGCCCGCGCTGCTCGCCGGACGGCTCGCCGCCCCGGCGGACCGGCTGCGCGAACTGCGCTTCGGCGGGCTGGACATGTTCCGTTCGCTGCGCTCCTGGCTGCGGCTGACCGGTGTGGCGGAGGACGATCTGCGCCGGTGCTCCGTCCTCGGTGAGCGCGTCTTCTCGGCCGCGACCGCCGCCGCCGTACTGGACCTTCCCCACGTTCTCGCCGAGGACCTGCTGGAACGGCTGGCCGACGCCTCGCTCATGGATCCCGCCGAACCGGTCGGCGTGGTGAGCGCCGCGCCGCTCTACCGGCTGCACCGGCTTGTGTTCTGCTACGCGCGCGCTCTGCCCGTACGGATTCCGTTTGACGCCCCGGTACCGGTGGCGAGCTGAGATCCTCTGCCGTGAAGTGCCGTGAAGTGCCGTGAAGTGCTGTGAAGCCGACCCTTTCCAGTCCGACCTTTCTCCGTCCGTCCCCTGATCGCCCCATGAGAGACAAAGAGGAACATGAGCAACGACGCAGTAGTGCTCACATCGGTGACGAAGACCTACGGAACCGGCGACCGCGCGGTCAGAGCACTCGACGGAGTCTCGCTCACCCTGCCGACCGGGAGCTTCACCGCCGTCATGGGCCCCTCGGGATCGGGTAAATCGACCCTCCTCCAGGTCGCGGCGGGCCTCGACCGCCCCGACGGCGGTTCCGTCGTCCTCGGTGGCACCGAACTGACCGGCAGGTCCGAGAAGGAGCTGACGCTGCTGCGGCGCGACCGGATCGGTTTTGTCTTCCAGCAGTTCAACCTGATGCCCATGCTCAGCGCCGAGCAGAACATCGCGCTCCCCCTGAGGCTGGCCGGCCGCAAGCCCGCGCGCGGCGCGTTACGGGAGGCACTGGAACGGGTCGGTCTCGCCGGGCGGGCCCACCACCGGCCCACCGAGATGTCCGGCGGCCAGCAGCAGCGCGTCGCCCTGGCCCGGGCCCTGATCACCCGGCCCGATGTGCTGTTCGGTGATGAGCCGACCGGTGCCCTGGACTCCACCACCGGGCGTGAGGTGCTCACCCTGCTGCGCGGTCTGGCCGACGACGGTGGCCAGACCATCGTCATGGTGACGCACGATCCGCAGGCCGCGTCCTTCGCCGACCGCGTGGTCTTCCTCGTCGACGGCGGGATCACCGGCGAGCTGGCGCGCCCCTCCGCCCCTGAGATCGCCGCGCGGATGACCGAGCTGGAGGAGATCTCGTGCTGAGCGTCGCCCTGGCCACGGTCCGGGCCCGCTGGGCCCACTTCGCCGGTGTCTTCGTCGCCGTCGCGCTCGGCGCCGGTCTGACCACCTCGATGGGGCTCGCGCTGGCGGCCACCCTCGACGCGCCACCGGAGCTGAAGGACCGGGACGCGGACGCCGTGTTCACGGTGAACGCCATGCTCGGCACCGCCGCCGCCGTCACCACCTTCACCTCCGTCTTCGTCGTGGCGTCGGCGTTCGCGTTCGCGGTGGCCCAGCGGCAGCGGGAGTTCGGTCTGCTCCGTACCGCCGGGGCGACCCCCGGCCAGCTGCGGACCGCCGTCGTCGCCGAGGCGGCGCTGGTGGCCGTCCCCGCCGCCGTGGCCGGGCTGCTGATCGGCAGCGCGGGCGGCCCCGCCCTGGTGGAGTGGATGGCCGGGGAGGGGCTCGCGCCCGCGTGGCTCACGGTGGGCGACCATGTCTGGCCGTACGTCATGGCCTTCGCGACCGGGTTGGTGGTCGCGCTCGTCGGCGCGTTCGCCGCGTCGGGCCGGGCGGCCCGTACCAGCGCCGTCGAGGTGCTGCGGGAGGCGGCCGTCGACCGGCGGGTGATGACGGCCGGGCGGTGGGTGTTCGGGGGGCTGCTGCTGGTCGGCGGGCTGGCGCTGCTCATCCAGCGGCTGGTGTCCGATCCGGCGGATCTGCTGAAGCGCAAGACGTACACCACCCAGCCGATGCTGCTCATCGGCGCGTTCGCGGTCCTGGCCCCGCTGGCCGCCGTACCGCTGGTGCGGCTGCTCGCCGTACCGCTGGCGCGCACCCGGGGCGCGATCGGCACGCTGGTGCGCGAGAGCGCGGTCACCGGTGTCCGGCGTACCTCGGCCCTCGCCGCCCCGGTGCTGGTCAGCGTGGCCCTGGCCGGATCGCTGCTCGGTTCGACGGAGACCGTCGGCGCGGGCAAGGCGGACGAGATCCGGGACCGTACGGTCGCGGACTTCGTCGTCACACCGGTGTCCGGCCGGACGCTCGATGACGCCGCCGTCCGGGCGGCGGCCGCGGTTCCGGGCGGCCGTACCGCGGTCACCGCGCCCACCACGGTCGAGTACCTCTACGAGGGTGTGGTGCGGGTGCCCGAGCCGGGCCGGGTCGTCGACCCGGCGGCCTTCGCCGAGCTGTCCAGGCTCCCGCTGCTCGACGGGTCGGTGAGGGACCTGGACGACCGGTCGATCGTCGTCAACGACGTATGGCCGGCCGGGGTCGGCGACCGGGTCGACATCTGGCGGGCGGACGGCGCCAAGGTGACGCTGACCGTCGCCGCCGTGATGCGCCGCGGCACCGGCCGCAACGGTGTGTATGTGACCGCCGCCAACGCCCCCGGTGCCCGGCCCGACCGGGTCGAGGTCCGGCTGGCGGAGGGCGGGGACCGGGCGGAGGTCGGGGCCGCCCTGGCCGCGGCCGTGCGTCCGTACGACGCGGAGACGGTCACGGCGGAGGAGTGGATCACGGCCGCGCAGCCGGAGACCAAGCGGGAGAGCCGGCTGGCCATCTTCGTGGTGCTGGGGCTGGCCCTGCTCTACTCCCTGATCGCGCTGGCCGGGACCTCCGTCGCGGCCACCGGTGACCGGCGCGGCGATCTGGCGACCCTGCGGCTGACCGGGGCCACCCGGGGGCAGGTGCTGCGCGTGGTCGCCGTGGAGGCGGCCGTGGTGGTGGCGGCGGGCGCGCTCCTGGGTCTCCTCGTCACCACGCTCAATGTGCTCGGTACCTGGTCCGCGCTCTCCGTACTGGTCGGGTCCGGGGCGCCGCTGGAGCTGCCGTGGGCGGCGATGGCCGCGGTCACGGCGGCCTGCGCCACGGTCGCCGTCCCGGCCTCGGTGCTGGCCGCCGCGGCCACGCTGCGGCGTCGCCCGGCGCCGGGCGACGCCGTCTGATCTGCCGGAAACGGTGTGCCGGGTGGGGTACGGGGGGTACGGGCGTCGCGCCCGCACCCCCCTCGGTACGCGTCAGTAGCCACCCCACTGGATGAGGACCTGGTCCCGTTCCGCCCGGGAGAGCAGGTCGACGGAGCCCACGGGGAGTTCCGGGGTGTCGGCGATGGCCTCCAGGGCGCGCAGCACCCGGTCCAGGAACACCCGCGCCGCGTCGGCGCCGATGACATCGGGGCGGTGCCCGAGCCGGAGTTCCAGGCCGCCGTCGACGGGTACGGCGATCAGGCGCAGCGGATAGTGCGTGGCGTCCTCCACGGCCAGTCCGGTCAGCCGCGGCCCGACGACCGCGGCGGCCAGCGCCCCGGTGTCCAGGGGGTAGTTGACGAGCATGGTCGTCGTGTCGAACAGCTCCCCGCCGGTCGTCAGGCGCTGGACCCGGGAGAGTGCCACATGGTGGTGGGGGATCAGCCGGACCTGGTCCTCCTGGAGCCGGGAGAGCAGCGCGTGCAGCGGCTCCCGGTCGTCGAGTCGGACCCGGACCGGCAGGGTGTTGCAGAGCATGCCGATCATGCGTTCCACCCCGGCCACCTCCGGCGGACGGCCGGAGACGGTGGCGCCGAAGACGACATCCCGTCCGTCGGTGGCCTGGGCGAGGACCAGCCCCCACGCCGTCTGGTACTGCGTGTTCAGGGTGACGCCGTACGTCCGCGCGCACCCGGCGAGCCGCGCGAGCAACGCGTCCGGAACCAGCCGGGTGACCCGCTCCTGCGGTACGGAGGGCGGCCCGGCGGCCTCCGGGGCGACCAGGGTGGGCCCGTCGACGCCACGCAGGTACTCCGCCCACGCGGTCTCGGCCCCGGCCCGGTCCTGGGCGGCCAGCCAGGCCAGATAGTCCCGGTAGGGGGCGACCGGCGGCAGCCGTGTGCCACGGTCCGCCCACAGGGCGAACAGCTCCTGGGCGGCGACGGGCAGCGACCAGCCGTCCCACACGATGTGATGGGTGCTCAGCAGCAGCCGGTGGTGGTCGGGGGCCAGTCTGAGCAGCAGGAACCGCAACAGCGGCGGTCGGCTCAGATCGAAGCGGCGGTTCCGCTCGGCGGCGGCGAGCCGCAGCGCCTCCGGCCGGCGCCCGGCGGGTGGCAGGGCCGTCAGATCGGCCTCGGACCAGGGGAGTTCCACCTGGGCGCGCACCACCTGGACCGGCTCGCGCACCCCCTCGTGGTGGAAGCCGGAACGGAGGCTGGCGTGCCGGTCCAGCAGGGCCTGGCCCGCGGCGCGCAGGGCCGGGGCGTCCAGGGGGCCCTCGAAGTCGAAGGCGACCTGGGTGTTGTAGGTGTCGGCGGGCGCCGCCGTGTCCCGGCCCTCCGTCGCCCGCGCGGTCGTATCCCGCGCGGTCGTCAACTGGCCGTCCTGTCCGGCCGTCAACCGGCCGTCCCGTCCGGTTCCGGTCGGCGGGAAGTCCTCCGTCTCGTGGCCGTCCCGTCCGGTTCCGGCTGCCCGTAAGCCCGCTGTTTCCTGGCTCTCCGGCCTGTTCTTGGCTGACCCAAAGCCCGCCGTCTCCCGGCCCGCCAGCCCGGCTCCGGTGGCCGGGAGGTCCGCCGTCTCCACCGCGTGGAACAGCAAGCCCTCCTGGAGCGCGGTGAGCGGCAGCACGTCCGTCAGATCGGGTACGGCCGCCTCCAGCGTCTCCACCTCCCGCTGGGTGAGCGCGGTCAGCGGGAGGTCGGAGGGGGTGCGGCCGCCCCCGCCCGGCCGGGCCGCGTGGGCGGCGAGGCCGTGCAGGGCCTGGGACCACAGCTCCGCCAGCCCGCTGAGGGACTCCTCGTCCAGCACCCCGGCGGGCGCCGCCCAGTCGGCGTGCAGCTCGGGCCCGTGCGGGGTCTCCCGGGCCAGGACATTGACCTCCAGGGCGTGCGCGGACGGCAGCCCCGGGTCCGCTCCGCCGGGCAGCGCGTCGTCCGGCAGCGGCTGCCAGGGACCGGCGTCCGTGACGGTGGTGCCCAGACGGCCCAGGTAGTTGAAGAGCACCCGGGGCGCGGGGAGCGCCGAGAGCCGCTCCCGGGTCTCCGGGTCGAAGTGGCGCAGCGGTCCGTGGCCGAGGCCGTCGCCGGGCACGGCGAGCAGCTGCTCCTTGACGGCCTTGACGGCGCGGCCCGCGGCGGGGCCGCCGTGGACGATCTCGTCCCAGTCGGCGTCGCCGGGGTCGATCCGCGCCGGGTGGACGGCGGTGAACCAGCCGACGGTACGCGACAGGTCGAGCCCGCCCGTCTCGCCCCGGCCGTGGCGCTCCCGGTCGATCAGGAGCGGGGTGGCGGGCGCGGTGCTGGTGCGGCGGCGCCGTTCGCCGACGGCGAGGCCGAGCGCGGTGAGCAGGACGTCGTCGATCTGGCCGTGGAAGGCGGCGGTGACCGGGCCGAGGAGCGCGGCCGTGACCTCGGCCGGGACCGTCACGCCCACATGCCGGGCGGTGGCCGCGGTGTCGGTGGCCGGGTCGACGTCACGGGCGCCGAACCCGGTCTGGGGCGTCCCGCTCAGTGCCTCCCACGCGGCGGACTCGGCGCGCCAGCCGCCCGCCTCGGCGTGCCGGACCTGGTGGGTGGCCCAGGTGCGGTACGAGGTGGGCACGGGCGGCAGGGCGGGCGCGCGGCCCTCGGCGAGCGCCGCGTAGACCGTGCTGAGGTCGGGCAGCAGGATCCGCCAGGAGACGCCGTCGACGACCAGGTGGTGGAGGGTGAGGAGGAGCCGTCCCGGGGCGGTGGGCCCGGCGTCGAAGTGGACCGCCCGTACCATCTGCCCGGCGGCCGGGTCGAGGCCGTCGCGGGCGGCCTCGGCGTACCGGCGGACGGTGGCGTCGAGGGCGGGGCCGGTCAGACCGGTGATGTCGGCGGCGGTCAGCAGACCGGGGTACGGGATGTTCTTGCGCGGCACGACCAGCTGGTCATGGGCCCGGTCCAGGCGGGCGCGCAGGGCGTCGTGATGGTCGAGCAGGGTGTGCAGGGCCTCGCGGAGGAGTCCGTGGTCGGCGCCCCGCGGCAAGGAGATCAGCATCGCCTGGTGGAAGGCGTCGCTGGTGCCGCCACGGGCCAGGACATCGCGCGCGACCGGCGGCAGCGGTACGGGACCGAGGGCCGCCGACGCGGGTTCGCCGACCGTGGCGGGCGCGTCGTCGCCCCGGGCGGCGACGGCGAGCGCCTCGACCGTGCGGAGCCGGAACACCTCGGTGGGGGTGAACCGCAGTCCGTGTTCCCGGGCCTGCGCCACCAGCTGGATGGCCATGATGCTGTCGCCGCCGAGGTCGAAGAAGGAGGCGTCCGTGGCCACCCGGCCGGTGCCGAGGACCCGCTGGAAGAGCCGGGAGAGGATCTCCTCCCGTTCGGTGACGGGAGCACGCCCGGCCGCCTCGCGTTCGCCGGTGTCCGGCGCGGGCAGGGCGGCCCGGTCGATCTTGCCGTTCGGGGTGAGCGGCAGCGCGTCCAGGACGACGACGGCCGAGGGCACCATGAACGGCGGCAGGACGGCGGCGAGACGGGCCCGCAGCGCGGCGCCGTCCAGGGGCGCGGCGCCGGGCGCGGCGGCGGTGTAGGCGATCAGACGGCGGTCCCCGGGCCGGTCCTCGCGGACGAGGGCCACGGCCTGGGCGACACCCTCCTGACCGGCCAGGACGTTCTCGATCTCGCCGGGCTCGATCCGGTAGCCACGGATCTTGACCTGGTGGTCGGTGCGGCCGACGTAGTCGAGATGGCCTTCGGGGTGCCAGCGCACCAGGTCCCCGGTGCGGTACATACGCCCGCCGGGGGGACCGAACGGGCAGGGCACGAACCGGTCGGCGGTCAGGCCCGGCCGTCCGGCGTAGCCGCGCGCCAGGCTGGGCCCGGCGGCGTACAGCTCCCCGGCGACACCGGGGGGCACCGGGCGCATCCGCTCGTCGAGGACGTAGACACGGGTGTTGTGGACGGGACGGCCGATGGGGGGCGCGACGGTGCCGGGGACGCCGCCACCGGGGAGCGGAGCGCTCAGGGTGGTGCAGACGGTGGTCTCCGTCGGGCCGTAGCCGTTGAGCATCCGCAGCCGGGAGGACCAGCGGGTGACCAGGGAGGGCGGGCACGCCTCCCCGGCGACGGTCAGCACGCGCACACCGGGCAGGGCGTCCTCGGGGACGACGGAGAGCGCGGCGGGCGGCAGCACGAGGTGGGTGACGCCCTGCCGCGCGACGAGCTCGACCAGGTCGTCACCGGGCAGGAGCTGCTCGGCGGGGGCGAGTACCAGCCGGCCACCGCCGAGCACCGCGGCGGTGACCTCGAAGACGGAGGCGTCGAAGCTGGGCGAGGCGAACTGGAGGACCCGGCTGTCGGCGTCCACGCGGAGGTGTTCGCGCTGGGCCGCGAGCAGGGAGGCGAGACCGGTGTGGGTGACGGCGACACCCTTGGGCCGTCCGGTGGAGCCCGAGGTGTAGATGAGGTAGGCCGTGTTGTCCGGGGTCAGCGCGGTGGTCCGGTCGGCGTCGGTGGGGTTGTCGCCGCGGCGCGCGGCCACGGCGGCGGCGGTCGCCGGTTCGTCGACGACCAGCGGGGCGTGGCCGACGGGGACGACGGCCGCCAGGGCCGTGGTGGTCACCGCGCACACCGGGCGCGCGTCCTCGAAGACGTACCGGACGCGGTCGGCCGGATAGCCGGGGTCGACGGAGAGATACGCGGCCCCCGCCTTGGCGGTGGCGAGGAGGCCGGTCAGCCAGAGCGCCGAGCGCGGCAGGACGAGGGCGACGGTGGTCTCCGGGCCCGCCCCGGCGCCGATGAGCTGGTGGGCGAGCCGGTTGGCGCGGGTGTTCAGCTCGGCGTAGGTCAGCTCGCCCGCGTCGTCGGCGACGGCGATCCGGTCGGGGGTCAGGGCGGCCCGCGCCTCGAACAGCGCGGTCAGGGTGGTGGGCTCGATACCGCCGCCGGGGGTCTCGTTCCACTCCTCCAGGAGGGTGCGGCGCTCCTCGGCGCGAAGCAGCGGGACGGTGTCGAGGGGGCGCCGTGGCTCGGCGAGGACGGCGTCGAGGAAGTCCAGGAAACGGTCCTGGTACGAGGCGATCTCGGCCGCCGCGTACTGGGCCGGGTCGGCTTCGAGGTCGAAGCGGGGCCCGGTGCCGTCGTTGCGGTCGTACACGGAGAAGGACAGTCCGTCGACGGGACCGGTGGAGAGGTTGTGGGCGGTGACCGGGTGGCCGCCGAACTCCATCCGGTAGTCGAAGTACATGATGTTGACGACCGGCCCGAGCCGGCCCAGGTCCGTTCCCGTCAGGCCGAGTTCGCGGCGCAGGTCCTCGTACCGGCACAACTGGTGGCGGACCAGGGTGAGCACCCGCCGTGAGACCTCGGGCAGCAGGTCGGTCAGGCTCTGGCCGGGCCCGACGGTCAGATGGAGCGGCAGCACGGTCGAGGCGAAGCACGGGGTGTTCCGGGCGACCGTGCCGGTGCGACCGGTGACGGGCAGACCGAGCACGACATCGCCGTGGCCGGTCATCCGGGACAGGAAGGCGGCGGTCGCCGCGATCAGCAGGGCGGCCGGGCGGGTGCCGCCCTCGCGCGCGGTCGTCGCGATCCGTTCGGCCCAGCCGGAACGGGTCCGCGTCCGGCGCAGGAACGTGGGCGCCCCGGCGGCGATCTCGGCCGCGCTGGGCGCGCCCTGCCCGGTGCCCGGCAGCGGCACGGGGGCGGGGAGGGAGCGCAGCTGTTCGGCCCAGTGGGCGCGGTGGGCGGCGGTGGCCGCGGAGGCGCGCTGGGTGGCGTCCTCGGCCAGCAGGTCGGTGAGGGGCGGGAACGGGCACGGCTGCGCCGTCCGGCCCTCGACCATGGCGCTGTACAGCTCGGCGAGACGACGGCCGATCATGGCGAAGGAGGCGCCGTCGATCAGGATGTGGTGGAAGCGGTGGAAGGACAGGAACCGGTCCTCGGCCACCTTGATCAGGGCGAACCCGCTCAGGTTCCCGGCGGCGAGGTCGACCGGCCGGTTGATCTCGGCCCGCATCCACCGCTCGGCGGCCGTCATCGGCTCGGGCCGGTCGCTCAGATCGAGGAACGGCAGGTCGGGCAGGCTGTCGTCCAGGTGCTGCCACAGGCCGTCGTCGTCCTCGGAGACGGTGCGCACCCGCAGGGTGTCCGTCTCCAGGAGCAGCATGTGCCAGGCCCGTTCGAAGGCGGCGCGGTCGACGGGGCCATGGATGTCGAGGTACTCGCCGATGTGGTAGCGGCGGCCGGTGGGGTCGATCTGGTGCGCGTAGTAGAGCCCGCGCTGTGCCGTGGTCAGCGGCAGCCGCTGCGGCGGATACGTCTTACGCGTGGCGGTCATGGCGGTCTCCAGCGAGGTCGGGGCCGAGCCGGTCGGTGAGGTACTCCATGAGCGCGGCGGAGCGCCCTTCGAGGTAGAAGTGGCCGCCGGGGAAGGTGTGGACGCGGTGTCCGGCGATGGTGTGACGGGCCCACGCGGCGGCGTCCCCGGGCGTGCAGGAGGTGTCGTCGGCCCCGGTGATGACGGTGAGCGGGCAGGTCAGCGGGGCGCCGGGGACGAACCGGTGCCGGGCGAGCAACTGAAAGTCGCCGCGGAGGGTGGGCAGGGCCAGCTCCCGCAGTTCGGGGAGCTCCAGGAGCCCGGCCCCGGTGCCGCCGAGCCGCCGCACATACGCCATGAGCGCGTCCGTGTCCGTGTCTGTGTACGGCAGCCGCGTCCGGTCGCGCTGGTCGACATGGGGCGCCTTGCGCGCGGAGGCGAAGAGATGGACCACGGCGTTCGGGTGTCGTGGGCGCAGCGCGCGGGCGGTCTCGAAGGCGAGGGTGGCGCCCATGCTGTGCCCGAAGAAGGCGGCGGGACGGTCGAGCCGGGGCGTCACGGCCCGCAGCAGCGCGCCGACCATGACGTCGGGGTCGGTGACCGGCGGTTCGTCGAACCGGTCCTGGCGGCCCGGGTACTGCACGGCGATGACCTCGATCTCCGGGGGCGCGGCGTCGGCCAGCTCCCGGAAGGCGCTGGCGCCGCCGCCCGCGTGGGGGAAGCAGAAGAGCCGGGTCCGGGCGGCGGGCCGGGGCGCGAAGACGCGGAGCCAGTCGGAGGTGGCCGGGGCCGGGAGGGCAGGCATGGCCTCATCCGTCCGTAGGGTCGGCGGCGGGGGTGGTGGCGGGGTTCCCGGTGGCGGGGCGTGGGGTGCCGGAGTGGGCCGGGCCGGGCGTCCCGGCGAGGGCGGGGGAGCCGGTGCCGGTGCCGGCGGCGGGGTCGTACGGTTCGGCCATCGCGACCGCGATCCTGCGCGGCCCGGTGAAGGGCTCCCGGCCGTGGGACGCCAGCATGTTGTCCACGATCAGGACGTCGTCCCGCCGCCAGTCGAACCGGACGCTCGCCTGCCGGTAGCAGGACCGCAGATGGTCCAGTACGTCGTCCGGGATCCGGCCGCCGTCGCCGTAGCGGGTGGTGCTGGGCAGCTCCTCCTCGTCGAACAGCTCCAGCAGCCCCTCGCGCACATCGGCCGAGAGGGTCGTGTGGTGGAAGAAGGCGATGTGGTTGAACCACACCTCCTCGCCGGTCTCCGGATGCCGGTGCACCGCGTCCCGGACCGCCCGCGTCCGCATCCCGCCGCCCGGCAGCCACTCCAGGCGCAGGTCCTTGCCCCGCGCCAGCCGCTCCACCTCGGCCCGGTCGGCGGTGTTGAAGACCGTCTCCCAGGGGATGCCGAAACCCGGGTGGAAGGTGCGGGCCGCCATCCAGCGGCGACGGGTGAACTCCTCGCGTACGTCCGGGTGGACGAGAGCGAGGATCCGGCGGGTGTCGGCGAGCGGGGTGGCGCCCCGTGTGTCCGGTTCGCCGAGGCAGCAGAAGTACAGCAGCCGGGGCCAGACCGACTGGTAGGAGTTCTCGTTGTGCAGGAAGATCTCCTCCTCCGGCGGGTAGTCCGTCGAGGTGTAGACGTTGCCCTTGATGGTGGAGCGGGGGGAGGACCGCTCGGAGTAGGTGAGGGGCGCCCCCGACAGGGCCCGTACGGCCGCGTCGAAACCGTCGACGCCGCCCAGCGGGAAGCCGCGCAGCAGGACCGCGCCGTGCTCGCGCAGGGCCGCGCGCACGGCGGGGCGTTCGGCGTGGAGATACGCGGTGATGCCCGGGTGGGTGCCGTCGTGCTCCAGGAGGGCGGGCAGCCGCCGGGTCCGCTCGGACTGGGAAACCGTCATGGCGTGGGTACCTCGCCGTCCTTCGCGTCGTCGTCGTTGTCGTTCGCGTCGTCGTGGTCGTTCATGTCGTCGTCGTTCACGTCGTTCACGTCGTGGGCGGTGTCGGGACGTGCGGTGGTGTCGGGACGTGCGGTGGTGCCGGGACGTGGGGCGGTGCCGGGCTCCCCGGCGGGGCTTCCGGGCTTCGCGGCCGGTGTCCCGGGCTCACGTCGCTTCCCGGCCGGTGTCCCGGGCTCACGTCCGGCCGAGCGGATCGCCGGGCTCAGGGCCGCGGCGAGCGCCATCAGGGCCATCGCCGCGGAGAGACCGAGGACCGTGTCCGCCGTGGAGAAGGCCGCCAGCAGCAGCCCGCCGACCAGGACACCCGCGGAGTTCATCCCGGAGGCCATCAGCACGAACACACTGCTGACCCGGCCCTGCATCGCGTCCGGGGTGATCCGCATCTGATGCACCCCGGCCGCGACGTTCATCAGCGCCCCGGCGAAGACCATCCCGCCGCAGAGCGCGCCCAGCCCCACCGGGTCGGTGATCAGCGCGACCGGTGCCATCAGGGCCGCCCACAGGGCGAACGCGCCGATCACCACCGTCGACGGCGCGAGCCGCTTGAGCCACCAGGAGGCGCTGAGCGCGCCCAGCGCGCCGCCCACGCCCTCCATCACCCCGAGCACCCCGAGCATCGCCGGGGAGTGCCCGGCCTCCTTGAAGATCAGCACCAGGGAGAGGTTGAGGACCTGGAAGAGGATGTTGCTGCCCGCCACGAGCGCGACCGCCGCCCGCAGGAACCGCTGCCGCCACACCCAGGTCACGCCCTCGGCGACCTCGGCCCGCAGTCGGCGCGGTGGCGCGGTGCGCTTCTCCTGGAGGTCACCGCGGATCAGCAGCACACTCACCAGCGCCAGCAGATGCGCCACCGCCGTGAGGCCGAACGGCAGCCAGCGGGTCATGGCGAACAGCGCGGTCCCGGCGGGCTGCCCGAGCAGGGACGCCACATGGGCGCGGGACTCGTTCTGGGAGACGGCGGCGGCCAGGTGCGCGGGGTGTACGACGTTGCGCACGGCGGCCCGTTCGGCCAGCCGGTAGAAGACGAACGCCGTGCCCTCCAGGAAGGCGGCCGCCATCACATGCGGCAGCCACAGCCGGTCGGCGATCAGCGCCGCGGCGACACTGCCCATGGCCAGGACGCCGACGAGATCGCAGACGATCATCAGTCTGCGCCGGTCCCAGCGGTCGACCAGCGCCCCGGCGGGCAGCTGTACCAGCAGCTGCGGCAGCAGCGCGGCGAAGCCGACCAGACCGGCGCCGGTCACCGAGCCCTGCCAGATCATCAGCAGCGGGTACGCGGCCTGCGCCGCCTGCACCCCCAGGAGGGAGAACCCGGCGCCGGTCCACAGCAGGAGGAAGTCACGGTTGCGGCGCAGGGGCCGCGCGGGGGGCCGCTGGCCGTCGGGCACGGTCCGCTCGTCGAGGAGTGTCATGCCGCCCGGAGCCCACCGTCGTCGCGGACGGGCAGCCGGAGCGAGGCGGCACACCACTCCAGCACGGCCATGGCGCTGTGCATCTTGTTCTCCGCCTGCGGGAAGGCCAGGCTGTGCGGCCCGTCGAGAACCTCGGCGGTGACCTCCTCGCCCCGGTGGGCGGGCAGGTCGTGCAGGAAGACCGCCCCCGGGTTCCCCTCCCACAGCGCGTCCGTCACCCGGAACGGCTCGAACCGCTCCCGCCAGTCGGCGTGCGCCTTGCGGGTCCCCGTGGTCTGCCAGCGGGTGGTGTAGACGACGTCGAAGCCGCCGGGCGGATCCGCCATGTGGTGGTGCTCGGTGAGGACCGACCCGGCGGCCCGCGCGTGCGCCTGGGCGCGGCGGCGGACCTCCGGGTCGAGCCCGTAGCCGGGCGGGGTGCGCAGCTCCAGGGTGGTGCCCCGGTAGCGGGTCAGACCGAGCGCGAGCGCGGCCGCCGTGTTGTTGCCCTCGCCCGTGTACAGCACCCGCAGGCCCTCGATCCGGCCGAACCGGGCGAGGAGGGTGGTGAGGTCGGTGAGCCCCTGGGTGGGGTGCTCCCGCGCGCTCATCGCGTTGATGACCGACATCCGCCGCTGGGCCGCCCAGCCGCGCAGCTCGGCGGTCTCGCCCGCCGTCCGGGCCACGAGGATGTCGAGCATCCGGGAGAAGACCCGCCCGGTGTCCTCGGAGGTCTCGCCCGTGTTGGTCTGGAGATCGCCCGCGCCGTAGCCGATGATCTGCCCGCCGAGCCGCAGCGCCCCGGCGGAGAAGGCGGTACGGGTCCGGGTGGACGTCTCACGGAAGTACACGCCCGTGACCAGCCCGGCCAGCGGCCCGCCGGGTGCGGGGCGGGCGGCTCCGGTGGCGAGCGCGGCGCCGCGCTCGACCAGGGCGTACAGCTCGGTGTCGGTGAGGTCGTCGAGGGAGATGAGGTGTCGTGCTGACACGGGGTCCTCCGGCAAGGGGTGGTGAGGGAGTGAGGGGTTCAGACCTGACGGCCGGGTCCGGCCGCCAGGGGCCTGACGACCTGCGGTCCGGTGTCCGCGTTGGTGAGGACGACCAGACCGCCGCCCGCGGCGAGGCGGGCCGTGGCGACGGCGTGGTAGCCGGTCACCGTGCCGCCGTGCCCGTACTCCGTGTCGGAGCCGGTGGCGTCGACGAGCGAGCCGAGTCCGTAGAGCGAGCCCGGCCCCCAGGCGGCGGCGGTGAGCATCGCCACCGCCGACGGGGGGCTGAGCAGCGCCCCGGGGAGCCCGTGGTGGGCGGCGCGCAGGGCGAGGAGCGCACGGGCCAGGTCACCCGCGGTGCTCCACATCCCGGCGGCCGCGATGTCGGCCCGGTCCTCCCCGGCCCGCCCGGCCGGGCGGCCGTCGCCGTGGTGACCGGCCGCCGCGGTGGCGGGCAGGCGCCCGTAACCGGTGGTGTGCATGGCGAGCGGGTCCAGGACCAGCCGCCGCGAGACCGCGCCGAAGGGTTCGCCCGTCACGTCCTCCACCAGCTGCTGGACGACGGCGTAGTGGGCGTCGGCGCTGCGGAACACCTCCCCGGGGACGTACTCCCGGCGCACCCGCGCGCGCAGCAGCTCCCCGAGGGAGCGCTCCGGCGCCTGGACGTAGCCGGTCAGTCCGGCGTGGTGGCCGAGCAACTGGCGCAGTGTGACCGGTGGTTCGCCGCCGTCGCCGGGGATCCGCCAGCTGGTGAGGCGGTCGTTGACGTCCTCGTCGAGGGCCAGGAGCCCGTCCTCGACGAGCCGGAGCGCCCCGAGCGCGGTGACGAGCTTCGACAGCGACCCGACCCGGAAGGGCGTGTCGGCCGTGACCGGCTCGCTCCGCCCGGACCGCAGCACTCCGTACGCCTCGACGCGGGCCACGCGGCCGTCCTCGATGACGGCCAGCGACACCCCGGGGACGCCGTGCCGCGCCATCAGCCGCTCCACCGTCTCCCGTCGTACGGAGGCGGGGGTCCCGGTGGCCGTCGCCGGGGCGGCGGCCGTCGAGGGGCCGGTGGAGAGCGCCCGCGCCAGCGCCGCGACCGTCGGGTGGCGGTAGAGCGACAGGGCCGAGACCGGCAGACCGCGCTCACGGGCCGCGACGATCAGCCGGGGGATCAGCAGGGAGTGGCCGCCCAGGACGAAGAAGCCGTCGTCGCGGCCGACCCGGTCCACGCCCAGGGTCTGGGCGAAGACGGCCGCCAGGGCCTCCTCGGCCCCCGGGCGCGGGGCGGCGTAGGCGACCGCGCGGGCCGTGGCCGCCGCGTCGGGGACGGGGAGGGCGCGCTGGTCGAGCTTGCCGTTCGGGGTCAGCGGGATCGCCTCCAGCGGGGTGAAGCTGGCGGGGACCATGTACTCCGGCAGCCGGGCCGCGCAGTGCGCGGCCAGCTCCGCCGCCGCCGTACCGGCCGTCGGCTCGCGCGGGACCCAGTACGCCGCCAGCCGGACGTCGCCGGGCCGGTCCTCGCGGGCGGTGACCACGGCCTGACGCACCGCCGGGTGCTCCAGCAGCACGGCGGCACTCTCGCCCGGCTCCACCCGGTAGCCGCGGATCTTGACCTGGTGGTCGGCGCGGCCGAGGAACTCCAGGCTGCCGTCGGGCCGGCGGCGGGCCAGGTCGCCGCTGCGGTAGAGCCGGGCACCGGGCGGACCGAACGGGTCGGGGACGAACCGGTCGGCGGTCAGTCCGGGCCGGCCCAGATAGCCGCGGGCCACCCCGGGGCCGCCCACATGGATCTCCCCGGCGATCCCGAGCGGGACCAGATCGCCCCACGCGTCGAGCAGATGGACCGTCAGATCGCTCAGCGGGCGGCCGATCGCGTTCCCGGCGCCGTCCGCGAAGTCCCGCCGGGTCAGCCGGTGGTAGGTGGAGTGCACGGTGGTCTCGGTGATCCCGTACATGTTCACCAGCGCCGTCCGGCCGAGACCGCACCGGTCGGCCCAGGGCTTCACCTCGCCGATCTCCAGCTTCTCCCCGGCGAACACCACGGCCCGCAGGGCGAGCCGCTCGATCCTCGGGTCGCCGTCGGCGGCGGCCGACACCAGGGACCGGAAGGCGGTCGGGGTCTGGCTGAGGACGGTGATCCCCTCCTCGGCCAGCAGCTCCAGGAAGTCCTCCGGGGAGCGGGTGGTCTCCCGGGGGACGACGACGAGGGTGCCGCCGTGCAGCAGCGCGCCCCACATCTCGAAGACGGAGACGTCGAAGGCGTAGGAGTGGGACATGCTCCACACGTCCGACGCGTCGAAGGCGTAGTGCTCCTGCGCCGTCGTCATCAGCCGGACCACATTGGCGTGGGTGAGCGCCACGCCCTTGGGGCGGCCGGTCGAACCGGAGGTGTAGATGGTGTAGATCAGGTTCTCCGGTACGGCGCGCGGCTCCGGGTCGTGCGCGGGCAGGCCCGCCATACCGGGTACGTCCGCCATGAGGATCCGCTCGCCCTCGTACACCGGCTCCAGCAGCGGGGCCAGTCCCGGGCTGGTGATCAGCAGCCGGGCCCCGGCGTCGGCCGTGATGTGGCCGAGCCGCTCCACGGGGTTGGCCGGGTCGAGCGGCAGATAGGCCGCGCCGGACTTGAGGATCCCCAGCAGCGCCGGGATCAGGTCGATCCCGCGCTCCAGGCAGACGCCGACCAGCTGTTCGGGGCCCGCGCCCTTGGCCCGCAGCAGATGGGCGAGCCGGTTGGCGCGCTCGTTCAGCTCCCGGTAGGTGAGCGTGCCGTCCTGGGCGCGGACGGCGGTGGCGCCGGGCGTCGCCGCCGTCTGGGCCTCGAAGAGCTGGTGGACGAGGTGGGTGACCGGTTCGGCCGCCGGGCCGCTCGACGCGGCGCCCAGGAGCCGTTCGCGTTCGCCCGCCGGGAGGTGGACGGCACGGGCGTCGCCGTCGAGCCCGGCGGCGATGGACTCCAGGACCGAGCGGTACATGCCCGCCAGCCGCTCCGCGTCGGCCTGGCCCAGCAGCCGGGTGTCGGAGTGCAGGACGATCCGGGAGTCGCCGTGCGCCTGCACGGAGAGCCCGAACTCGGTCGGCACCTCACTGACGCCCGCCGCGCTGTCCGCCCGCTCGGTGTGCACCTGGTGGAAGTCCACATAGTTGAAGTGGATGTCGAGCAGGCGGCGGCCGCCGCCCCACTCCCGCTGTATCGCGGGCAGCGGATAGCGGCGGTGGTTCCAGATCTCCGCCTCCCGCGCGAACACCTGGCGCAGCAGCGCGCCCCAGGTGCGGGCCGTGCGGTCGTGCGGGAACGGCAGGGTGTTCAGCACCATGCCGACCAGCCGTTCCGCGCCGGGCACCTCGGGCCGGGTGTGGAAGACGACCCCGGTGTGGAACGCGTCCGCGTTGGTGAGCTGGCTCATCACCTTCAGATGGGCGGCGAGCATCACCGTCTTGAACGGAACCCCGGCCTCGACGGCGCGGGCGCGCAGCCGGTCGGCGAGGCCGTCGAGCGGGATGCGGACGCCGTCCGCGTCGACGGGCCGCGACGGGTCGCCCGCCCACTCGGCGGGCGGCACCAGCGGCGCGTGCCCGGTGGCGACCTCCTGCCAGAAGGCGCGGTCGCCCGCCGACTCCAGGGCCTCCAGCTCGCCCGCGATCACATCCGCGAACCGGGCCGGTGGCGCCGGGTGGGGGGCGGGGGCGCCGTCGTCGCGGATCTCCCGGTAGGCGTCGAGGAGTTCACGCTGGAGGGAGTGCAGACTCCAGCCGTCCAGGATCACATGGGACTGGGTCAGGGTCAGCCACCAGGTGGTGTCGCTCTCCCGGTGCGCGGTGACCCGCAGCAGTGGCGCCGTACTCAGCGGGAACAGGTCGGCGCGCTCGGCCGCGATGAACGCCCGGAAGGCGCGCTCCAGCCCGGTGGGGTCCGTGTCGCGCAGATCGTGGACGGCGACCGGCACCTCGGCGTCGGCGTGCACCACTTGGAGCGGCACCTCGTACCCGGTGATCCACACCGAGGTACGCAGGACGTCGTGCCGGGCGGTGACGGTCCGTACGGCCTCCTGGAGGGCCGGGGCGCTGAAGGGGCCGTCATCGTGGAAGCGCAGGCTGATCACGACGTGGTAGACGCCCTGGCCGGTGTCGGCGAGCTGCTCGGCCACCATCGCGAGCTGTGCCTGTGACAGCGGGTAGGCGTCCACGGCGTCGGCGGGCAGCGCCGCGCGGTCGGCGGCGCCGAGCAGGGCGAACGGCGCGACCGGGGCCGGGGCCGACGCGGTCGCCGGGGTGCCGCGCACCGTGTGGGCGGCGAGCGCCGCGATCGTACGGTGGGTGAACACATCCCGCACCGAGGCCCGGTGGCCCGCCCCGCGCAGCGCCCCCACCAGGGAGACGGCCCGGATGGAGTCACCGCCCGAGTCGAAGAAGTCGTCCTCGACGCCCGGTCCGTCGACCCCCAGGACCTGGGCCCACGCCTCGGCGACGGTGGTCTCCGCCGGGGTACGGGGAGCGATCCGGCCGTCCGGGCCGTCGGCGTCGGCCGCCGGGGCGGGCAGCGCCTTGCGGTCGGCCTTGCCGTTCGGGGTCAGCGGCAGGGCGTCCAGGATCACCAGGGCGGAGGGCACCATCGCGGTGGGCAGGAACGTACCGAGTTCGGCGCGGAGCACGGCCGGGCGCGGCTCGGCACCCGGGGCGGGCACCAGATACGCCACCAGGCGCGGGACGCCCGGGACGTCCTCGCGGACCATGGCGACGGCCGCGGCCACATCGGGGCGTTCGACCAGGAGGGCCTCGATCTCGCCGAGTTCGATCCGCACGCCCCGGATCTTGACCTGGTGGTCGACCCGGCCCAGGAACTCCAGCGTGCCGTCGGCGTTCCAGGCCGCCACGTCGCCCGTGCGGTAGAGCCGGGTCCCGGCCGGACCGAACGGGTCCGGCAGGAACCGTTCGGCGGTCAGCGCGGGCCGGCCGCCATAGCCACGGGTGACGCCGGTCCCGGCCACGTACAGCTCACCCGGCGCGCCGACCGGCACCGGTGCCAGTCTGCGGTCGAGCACATGGAGCCGGGTGTTGCGCACCGGGTGGCCGATGGTGACCCGCAGGCTCCCGACCGGGTCACCGGAGCCGATCCTGGCGTGGGTGACATCGTCGGAGCACTCGGTGGGTCCATAGGCGTTGACGAGCGGGACGCCCGGGAAGCGGGCGAACCAGCGGCGGCAGAGGTCCGGCGGCAGCGCCTCCCCGGTGACCACCATCCAGCGCAGGAACGGCAGATCGAGCACGAGGGCGCCGCTGTCCCAGGCGTCGAGCGCGGCCCGCAGCAGGGACGGCACCACCTCCAGGACACTGGCCCGCTCCTCGGCGGCGCGCGGGAACAGCTCCAGCGGGTCGGCCGCCGTGTCCCGGTCCTCGATATGGACCCGGCCGCCCGAGGCGAGCGGGGCGAGCATCTGCCATACCGAGATGTCGAAGGCGAGCGGGGCGTTGTGGACCACGGTGTCGTGCGGCGTCAGACCGAGATCCTCGATCTTGGCCATCAGATGGTTGCCCATGCCGCCCCGGTGCACCTGGACGCCCTTGGGGCGGCCGGTGGAACCGGAGGTGTAGATGACGTACGCGAGATCGTCCGGGTGCGCCAGCGGCTCGGGGTCGGTGTCGGGCAGGCCGCTCCAGGGGCCGGCGACCGGGTCCGGGCCGGTGCCGGGAGCCGGGTCCGGATCCAGGACGCCGTCGAGCGAGAGGACCGCCGGGTGGCCCTCCGCCGCGGGTCTGTCCGGACCGCCCTCGGTCAGCAGCAGCCGCACCCCGGCGTCCGCGACCAGGAAGCCGAGCCGCTCCGCCGGGTACGCCGGGTCGAGCGGCAGATAGGCGCCACCCGCCTTGAGGACGGCGAGGACCGCGACGACCGTACGGGCCGACCGCTCGGCCCGCAGGCCGACCAGGGTGTCCGGGCCCACACCCAGGGCGCGCAGCCGGTGCGCCAGCCGGTTGGCCCGCGCGTTCAGCTCGCCGTACGTCAGCCGCACCCCGCCCGGACGCCCGGCCGTCAGCGCGGTCCGGCCGGGAGACCGGGCGGCGTACCGGGCGAACTCACGCTCAGGCGCCAGGGACGCGGGCTCGTGGTCCGTGCGGTTCCACGCCGCGAGCCGCTCGCGGTCGGCCGGGGCGAGCGGGACGGCCGCCGGGTCGCCGTCGGGATCGGCGGCCATCCGCTCCAGGACGGCCCGGTACAGCTGGGCGAGCGCGGCGCCGCGCTCGCGGGGAACGACCCCGGTGCGGGTCTTGAGCTTCAGCCCCTCGCCGGAGGTGTTCACCTCCAGATCGAACTCGGTGGCGCCCGCGCCCACCGTGGTGGTGACGTCGACCGTGCCCTCGTCCACGACGTGGAAGTCCTGGTAGTTGAAGATCACGTCGATGAGGCGGTCGCCGCCCGCCTCCCGCTGGATCTCCGGGAGCGGGAAGCGCCGGTGCTCCCACAGGGCGCCCTCCCGGGCGAAGACCGCGCCGACCAGCTCCCGCCAGGTGCGGGCGGTCCCCTCGTACGGGAAGGGGAGGGTGTTGACATACATTCCGTACACCCGGTCGGCGCCGATGGCCTCGGGGCGGGTGTCGCAGACCAGACCGGTGTGGAAGGTCTCCGCGTCGGTGAGCCGGGCCAGGACCGTCAGATGCGCGGCGAGCAGCACGCTCTTGAAGGAGGCACCGGCGGCCGAGGCCAGGGCGCGCAGCGACGGTTCCAGGTCGCGCAGCGGCACCGACAGGTCGTAGGCCTCATCCGCTGCGGACGCTGCGGACGCTGGGGACGCGGACGCCTGCCAGACCACCGGCAGCGTGAACCGGGAGTGGCGGGAGACGGTGTCCCGCCAGAACGCGCGGTCCCGCTCCGAGGCGAGCGCCGCCAGCTCCGCCGCCACGGTGTCGGCGAACCGGACCGAGGCGGGGGGCGGCGCGCCCGGCTCGCGGCCGTCCCGCAGCGCCCTGTAGGCGTCGATGAGTTCCATCAGCATCGCGTGCTGGCTCCAGCCCTCGGTCACGGCGTGGGACTGGGTGAGCCCCAGCCACCAGCCGTCCTCCCCCGTCCGCTCGGGGTGGGCGCTGACCCGCCACAGCGGACCGCCGTCCTCCAGGTCGAAGGGTGTGGCGCGCTCCTCGGCGAGGAAGGACTCCAGCGCCTCCCGCCGCGCCGCGCCCGCGACCGGCTCGCGCACGGTCACCTCCACCTCCGCCGTGGTGTGGACGAGCTGCACCGGTACGGAGCAGGAGGTCAGGTCGAAGGAGGTGCGCAGCACGTCGTGGCGGGCCGCGACCACGGCCGTCGCGCGCCGCAGGGCGGCCGGGTCGAACTCCGCGGTGTCGCGGACCCGGTAGAGCGCGGCGTGGTGGTAGGCCGGGCCGCCGCCCTGGCCCGGGGCCGGCCCGGCGAGCATCTCCACGACCATGCCGGTCTGCACCTGGGTCATCGGATACGCGTCGTCGAGTGCGGCGGGCAGCGCCGCCCGGTCCGCCTCCGACAGCAGGGCGAACGGCGCCACCCGCCCCTCGGGCGCGGCCGGGGCGGTCCGGCCGCTGATCAGCTCGGCGATCCCGGCGATCGTGCGCCGGGCGAACAGATCCCGTACGGAGACATCGAATCCGGCCGCGCGGACCGCGCCGATCAGGGCGACCGCGCGGATGGAGTCGCCGCCCAGGTCGAAGAAGCCGTCCTCGACACCGAGGCGCTGGGGCTCCAGGGCGAGCACCTCGGCCCAGATCTCCGCCAGCCGTGCCTCGACCGGGGTCCGGGGGGCGGTGCCCCCCATGGCGCCGATCGCCCGGTCGCGGGCGGCGGGCGCCGGAAGCGCGTCCCGGTCGAGCTTGCCGTTGCCGCTGAGCGGGATCCGTTCCAGCGCCACACAGGCCGCGGGCAGCATGTACTCGGGCAGCTCCCGCGCGAGGTGGTCGCGGAGTTCGGCGGCGGGTGGCAGAGACGCGCCGCTGGGCACCGCGTACGCGACGATCTCGCGTGCGCCGGGAGTGTCCTCGCGGACCACCGCCCTGGCCTGGGCGACGCCCGGGTGGGTGGCCAGCCGCTTCTCGATCTCGCCGAGTTCGACGCGGTAGCCGCGCAGCTTGATCTGCTGGTCGGCGCGGCCCAGATGGTCCAGGGTCCCGTCGGCGAGCCGCCGCACCACGTCCCCGGTCCGGTAGAGCCGGGAGCCGGGCGGGCCGAACGGGTCGGGGACGAACCGGTCGGCGGTCAGCGCCGGGTGGCCCGGATAGCCGTGGGCGAGGCCCGCGCCGCCGACGAGGAGCTCGCCCGGCACGCCCGTGGCGACGGGCCGCAGCGCGGCGTCGACGACATACGCGCGGTCGCGCGGGACCGGGGTGCCGATCGGCACGGAGGCCGCGCCGGGGGCGAGGGCGGCGATGTGGTGGGTGGTGGAGAAGGTGGTGTTCTCGGTCGGCCCGTAGCCGTTGAGGAGGCGGCCGGGCGCGCCGCCCGCGAGGACCGCGCGGACCGTGACCGGGTCCAGGGCCTCGCCGCCGACGAGGACGGTGCCGACCGTGGCGACGGCGTCCGGGACCCGCGTCACGGTGTGGTCGAAGAGCGAGGCGGTCTGCCACAGATGGGTGACGCCGTGGGCGCGCAGCGCGGTGGACAGGGCCCGGGGCTCCAGGGCGGTCTCGCGGTCGAGGACCACGACCCGGCCGCCGTTCAGGAGCGGCCCCCACAGTTCGAGGGTGGCGGCGTCGAAGGAGATGGAGCTGGCGTGGGCGAACCGGGTGCGGGCGTCGAGCGCCAGGTGGGGGGCGTCCCGTACCAGCCGGACCACGGCCCGGTGCGGGACGGCGACGGCCTTGGGGGTGCCGGTGGAGCCCGAGGTGTACATCACGTACGCCGGGTGCTCGGGTCCCGCCGGGACGCCGGGCCGTCCGGCGGCGGGCACCGGGAGGGTGTCCGCGCACAGCACCGGACCCGTCCAGCCGGGCACCCGGTCCGCCAGCCCGGAGGTGGTGACCAGGGCGGTGGCGCCCGCGTCGGCGGCCATGAAGGCCAGTCGCCGCGCCGGGTACTCGGGGTCCAGCGGCAGATAGGCCGCGCCCGCCTTGAGGACGCCGAGGAGGACGGCGACCAGGGCGGCGGAACGCTCCAGGCAGACGCCGACGACGGCGCCCGGCACGACCCCGGCACCGGTCAGGGCGTCGGCGACGGCGGTGGCGCGGGCGTCCAGCTGGGCGTAGGTGAGGGCGGAGCGGGTGGACCCGGCCTCCGCGCGCCCCGCTTTCGCGGGACCGGCCTGCCCGGTGGGCCTGCCGGGGGCATCGAGCCGGTCGGGGCCGGTCGGTCCGCCCGGATCGTTCACGGCCGGGGTGGTGGTGCCCGGGGTGGGCCCGGCGGGGCCGCTCGGATCGCCCGCGGCCGGGGTGGTGGTGCGCGGGGTGGGCCCGGCGGGGTGGTCCTCGGTCAGGGCGAGGGCGTCCGGGGTCGCGGCGGCGCGCTCCTCGAACGTGCCGTGGACGGTGGTGACGGGAGCCGGGGCGGCCGTGGCCGCGCCGCTGAACACCCGTATCTCGCGGTCCCGTTCCCCCGGCGGCAGATGGTGGTCCGCGCGGGCCGGTCCGTCGGCGCCGGTCGCGGCCATCGACTCCAGGACCGAGCGGTACATGGCCGCCATCACCTCGGCGCGGCCCTGTGTCAGGGAGTGGGTGTCGGAGCGCAGGCTGACCACTCCGGCGAGGGTGGTGACCCAGAGCGAGAACTCGGTGGAGCCGCTGTTGATGCCGTTGCCCTCGTCCACCGCGCTGTCATGACCGGTGGCCCCGAAGTCGAGATGGGCGTAGAAGACGTCGAGGAGACGGCGCCCGCCGCCCCACTCGCTCTGGATCGCGGGCATCGGGTAGGTCCGGTGCGGCCAGTCCCCGGTCTCCTGGGCGAAGACCCGCCGGACCAGCTCGCCCCAGGTGGCCGGGGCCGGTTCCGAGGGGAACGGCAGGGTGTTGAGGTACATGCCGAGCAGCTGGTCCGCGCCGGGGGCTTCGGGGCGGGTGTGGCCGACGACCCCGGTGAAGAACGTCTCCTCGTCGGTGAGCCGGTCCAGGACCGTGAGATGGGCGGCGAGCAGCACGCTCTTCAGCGACACCCCGGCGGTGGCGGCCAGGACGCGCAGCCCCGGGACGAGATCGCTGTACGAGCAGCCGGCCGCCACCGGAACGGCGGGGGCCGAGGTGTCACCGGCCCAGGCCCGCGGCAGCGCGAAGCCACCGCGTCCGGCGACGACGGACGCCCAGTGGGCGCGGTCCTCCGCCGAGTCGAGCGCGGCGCGCTCGGCGGCGATGGCGTCGGCGTAGCGCAGCGCGGGCGGCCCGGTGGTGGCGGACGGCTCCTCGCCGTCCCGCAGCGCCCGGTAGCGGTCCACGAGTTCGGCGAGCAGGGCGTGGTAGCTCCAGCCCTCCAGGATCGCGTGGTGCATGGTGAAGGAGCAGCGCCAGGAGTCCTCGCCCTGGAGATGGACGTGGACGCGCAGCAGTGGCCGGTCCGACGCCAGGTCGAAGGGGGCGGCGCGCTCGGCGGCGGTGAACGCGGCCAGCGCCTGGCGGCGGCCGTCCTCGTCCAGCCCGGAGAGATCGGTCAGCCCGCAGGGGACGGCGGGCTCGGCGGCCACCAGCTGGAGCGGCACCGTGTACGTGGTCAGGTCGACGGAGGTGCGCAGCACGTCATGGCGGACCACGACCCGGCGCAGCGCCTCCCGGAACACGGCGGGGTCGAACGGCCGCTCGTCGCGCAGCAGGAACGAGATGACGTTGTGGTAGTGGCGCGGCCCGTCGCCGGTCATGCTCTCGACGACCATGCCGAGCTGGTTGAGCGAGAGCGGATAGGCGTCGGCGAGCCCCGGGGGCAGGGCCGCCCGGTCCGCCTCGGTCAGCTGGGCGAACGGGGCGACGGCGGGGGCGGGCGCGGTCGGCGCGGACCGGCCGGTGAGCCGTTCGCAGAGCGCGGCGACCGTCCGGCTCTCGAAGACGTGCCGGACGGTGACGTCGTACCCGGCCGCGCGCAGCGCGCCCACCAGGCCGATGGCCTTGATCGAGTCGCCGCCCAGGTCGAAGAAGCCGTCCAGGACGCCGACGCTCCCGGTGCCGAGGACGGTGGCCCACACGGCGGCCACCTTCTCCTCCGTGGCGGTGCGCGGGGCGGTGGGGCCGGTGGCCCGCGCCGCGGGCGGCTCGGGCACAGCCGGACCGGCGGCCGGTCCCGGGGTGTGCGCCCGCTCCCCGAGCAGCAGGGCGCGCTCCGGCGCGGGCAGCAGCTCGGCCCGCGCGTCCCCCTCGGGGTCGGCGGCCATCGCGGTGAGCACCGCCCGGTACAGGGCGGCCAGCCGGTCGAGGGCGTCCTCGTCGAGGGCCTGGCGGGACGCGGTGAGGAAGACGCGGCCCGCCCGTGCGGAGACGGTCAGCGGGAACTCGGTGGGACTGTCGTCCAGTCCCTGGGCCAGGTCGACCAGGTCGGCGTCGACCTGCCGGAAGTCCTGGTAGTTGAAGAACACCTCCAGCAGCCGCCCGCCGCCGCCCCACGCGCTCTGGATCGCGGGCAGCGGGAACCGGCGGTGCGCCCACAGGGCGGCCTCGCGGTCGAAGACCTGGCGGACCAGCTCCCGCCAGGTGCCCGCGGCGCGGTCCATGACGAACGGCAGGGTGTTGAGGTACATGCCGAGGACGCGGTCCGCCCCGACGGCCTCCGGGCGGGCGTCGCAGACCAGCCCGGAGTGGAAGGACTCCTCCTCGGTGACCCGCGCCAGCACGCTCAGATGCGCGGCGAGCAGGACGCTCTTGAGGGAGCCGCCCGCCTTCTGGGCCAGGCTCCTCAGGGCGGGCTCCAGGTCCCGCCAGTCGGTGGTCCGCAGCACGGTCCCGGCCGGTCCGTCCGCCGCCGGACGCCAGGACGCGGGCAGGGTGAACCGGGGGTGGGAGGTGACGACGCGCTCCCAGTAGGCGCGGTCCTCCGCGCTCTCCAGGGCGGCCAGCTCCCCGGCGATGAAGTCGGCGAACCGCAGGCCGGGCGCGGTGAAGGGCTCCACCGCGTGTCCGTCGCGCACCGCCCGGTAGACGGTGAGCAGTTCCATCAGCAGCGAGTGGTGACTCCATCCCTCCAGCAGCGGATGGCACTCGGTGATGGACAGCCACCAGCCGCCGTCCCCGGTGACATGGGCGAAGAACCGCATCAGCGACGGGGTGGTGAGGTCGAAGAGCCGGGCCCGTTCCCGCGCGCTGTGGGCGAGCAGCTCCGCCCGTACCTCCTCGGCACCCCACCCGGTCAGGTCCTGGTGGCCGAGGGGGAGTTCGGCGTGGGTGTGCACGATCTGGAGCGGGACGCCGTAGCGGTCGAGGTCCATGGAGGTGCGCAGCGCCTCGTGGCGCGCGGTGACGATCCGGCCCGCCTCGGCCATCGCCGCCGGGTCGTAGGGCTGTTCGTCGCGGATACGGAACGCGGAGACGTTGTGGTAGAGGTTGCGCCCGCCGTCGCCGGTCAGCATCTCGATCAGCATGCCGAGCTGGTTCTGGGAGAGCGGGTAGGCGTCGGTGGCGTCGGCGGGCAGCAGTGCCCGGTCGGCCGCGCCGATCAGGGCGAAGGGCTCGGTCCGGGTCTCGGCCGGGGCGGCGGTCCGGCCGGTGACGAGTTCGGCGATCCGGGCGACCGTACGGTGGTCGAAGACATCGCGGACGGCGATGTCGAAGCCCGCCGCGCGCAACGTGCCGACCAGGGCGACGGCGCGCATGGAGTCGCCGCCGCGCTCGAAGAAGTCGGCGTGCACCCCGGCGGGGCCGCCGCCCAGGACCCGCGACCAGACCTCCGCGATCCGCTCCTCGGTGGGGGTGCGGGGGGCGGTGGTGTCCAGACCGGTGGCGGCGTCGGCGCCGGGCGCGGGCAGCGCCCGCTGGTCCAGCTTGCCGTTGGTGGTCAGCGGTACGGAGGCGAGGACCACGATCGCGGCCGGGACCATGTAGGCGGGCAGCGAGCGGGCCAGCGCGGTCCGCAGCGCGCGGATGTCGATCCCGCCGGGGACCTCGCTCCCGCCTGGGGCCTCGGGGACGACATAGCCGATCAGCCTGCGGTCGCCGGCCGTGTCCTCGCGGACGGTGACGACGGCCTGTCGCACACCGTCGAGGGCGGCCAGGGCCGACTCGATCTCGCCCAGCTCGATCCGGTAGCCGCGGATCTTGACCTGGTGGTCGGCGCGGCCGAGGAACTCCAGACCGCCGTCGGGCCGCCGCCGGGCCAGATCGCCACTGCGGTACGCGCGGGCCCCGGCCGGACCGTACGGGTCGGGGACGAACCGGTCGGCGGTCAGCGCGGGCCGCCCGAGGTAGCCACGGGCGACGCCGGGGCCGGTGACGTGGATCTCGCCCGGCACACCGACCGGCACGAGCCGCCCGGCCGGGTCGAGCAGCCGGATCCGCAGATCGCCCAGGGGCGCCCCGACCCGGTTGGGGGCGGCGCGGTCCAGGTCGGCGGCGGTGACCCGGTAGAAGGTGGAGTGGACCGTGGTCTCGGTGATCCCGTACATGTTGATCAGGGCGGGCGCGTCGAGGCCCATCCGGTCGGTCCACGGCCGTACCTCGGCGACCTCCAGCCGCTCGCCCGCGAACACCACGTACCGCAGCCTCAGTCGGTCGACGCGCGGGTCGCCGTCGGCGGCGGCCGCGGTGAGCGCGCGGAAGGCCGTCGGGGTCTGGCTGAGCACGGTGACGCCGGTGCCGGTGAGGAGCGCCAGGAAGTCGTCGGGGGAGCGGGCCACCTCGTGCGGGACGACGACGAGGGTGCCGCCGTGCAGCAGCGCGCCCCACATCTCGAAGACGGAGACGTCGAAGGCGTAGGAGTGGGCCATGCTCCACACGTCCGACGCGTCGAAGGCGTAGTGCTCCTGCGCCGTCGTCATCAGCCGGACCACGTTGGTGTGGGTGAGCGCGACGCCCTTGGGGCGGCCGGTCGAACCCGAGGTGTAGATGGTGTAGATCAGGTTGTCCGGGGTCGCGGACGGCTCCGGCCGGTGGGCGGGCGCGGCGGCGACGGCGGCGGCGACGCCGACGCCGATGGTCCCGTCGCCCGGGACTTCCTCGCTGCCCGGGACTGCTCCGCCCGGGACTGCTCCGCCCGGGATGTCCTCGCCGTCCAGGACGAGGAGCGGTCCCTCATGCACCCCGTCCAGCGTGGCGGCGAGCGCGGCGCTGGTGATGACGAGCCGGGCCCCGGCGTCGGACACCACATACGCCAGCCGGTCGGCGGGGTTGGCCGGGTCGAGCGGCAGATAGGCCGCGCCGGACTTCAGGATCCCGAGCAGCGCGGGCAGCAGCAGCGGGCCGCGTTCCAGGCAGAGGCCGACCAGCTGTTCCGGGCCGGTGCCGAGGGCGCGCAGATGGTGGGCGATCCGGTTGGCCCGCTCGTCCAGCTCCCGGTAGGTCAGGGTCTCGGTCCCGGCGATGACGGCGGTGGCGTCCGGGGTCCGGTCGGCCTGCCGCTCGAACAGCTCGTGGACGCAAGAGGTCACCGGATCCCCGGTACTCCCCTCCGCCGCGGCCTCGGTCACCAGCGCGTACTCGGCCGGGTCGAGGAGTTCCAGCGCGCCGACGGGGAGTTCCGGGCGGCGCAGGGCGTCATCGAGGAGCCGGGCGAAGTGCCGGGCCATCCGGTTCACGGTCGTCGCGTCGAAGAGCGCGGTGGCGTACTGGAGGTCGGCGTCGAACCCGCCGTCGGCGCGCTCGCTCACCCGGAGCGACAGCTCGTTCTTGGAGATCCCGTCGCTCTCCAGGAACGGCTCCGCCCGCAGCCCCGGCAGGTCGAACGCGGCCAGTCGCTCCTCGTGCAGGGTGAAGCCCACCTGGTACAGCGGGTTGCGCGACAGGTCGCGCTGTGGCTGGAGCTCGTCCGCGAGGAGGGCGAAGGGCACGTCCTGGTGGTCGAAGGAGTCGAGGAGGGTGGCGCGGGCCCGGTCCAGCAGCTCGGCGAAGCTCGCCCCGGCCGTCCACCGGGCGCGCAGCACCAGGGAGTTGATGCCATAGCCGATCAGCCCCTGGAGCTCCGGCCGGGTCCGCCCGGAGACCACGGTGCCCACAGGCACGTCGGTACGTCCGGTGTAGCGCGCCACCAGCACCTGGAAGGCCGTCAGCAGCACGGCGAAGGGCGTCGTCCCCTGGGCGAGGGCCAGGGCCCGCACCCGGTCGCCGGTGCCCTCGGGCAGCGGGCAGGGCACCTCGGCGCCCCGGTGGTCGCGGACGGCGGGCCGCGGCCGGTCGGTGGGCAGCTCCACCGGTTCGATCCCGGCGAGCCGCCGCCGCCAGTGGTCGAGCTGGCGTTCCAGCCGGGCCCCGGTCAGCTCCGCCCGCTGCCAGGCGGCGTAGTCGGCGAACTGGAGCGAGGGCGGGGGCAGATCGGCCGTGCGCCCCTGGGTGTGCGCCGCGTAGAGGGCGGACAGCTCGGTGGCGAAGAGCCGGGTCGACCAGGCGTCGCACGCGATGTGGTGGAAGACGACGGCCAGGACGTGGTCGTCGTCGGCCAGCCGCAGCAGACGGCCGCGCACCGGCAGGTCCCGGGTCAGGTCGAAGGGTGTCGCCAGCTCGGCGGCGAGGGCCGCGCGCGCCCGGCGCTCGACCGCCGCCGGACCTCCGGCCCCGCCCCGGTCTTCCGGACCGCTCCGCTGCCGATGACCGCCCTGCCTGTCCTGTCTGTCCTGACTGCCCTGCCCGTCCTGACTGCCCTGGCCGTCCTGGCCGTCCTGCCCGTCCTGACTGCCCTGACCGTCCTGCCCGTCTCGGCCGTCCTGGCCGCCACCATCCGCCCCGAGGTCCCGCAGATCCTGGAGCGGCAGCCCGCCCGGACGCGCCGCCTCGACGATCTGCACCGGCTCGTCGCCGTCCAGCGCGTAGCGGGTGCGCAGGATCTCATGGCGGGCGCGTACCTCGTCGTACGCCCGTTCCAGCGCCGCCCGGTCCAGACGGCCGCGCAGCCGCAGCACCAGCGGCACCAGGTACTCGGTGCTCTCCGGCTCCAGCCGGTTCAGGAACCACATCTGCTGCTGGCCGGGCGAGAGCCGCAGTGGTGCGGACCGGTCCGCCGCGGGGATGCCCCGGCGGCCCCGCGCCGGTCCGCGGTCGCCCGCGAGCCTGCGCCGCAGCAGTTCTTCGCGCGCGTCCGCGCCGATCGTCGTCCGCCGTGCCCCGTGGTCGATGGTCATGCCTGCCGCTCCTTGTCGAAAAGCTCGTCGATCTGGGCGCGTATCGCTTGCTCGACCGCCTGTGCCTGGCCCGCCACGGTCGGGTGTTCGAAGACCACGCGGACGGGCAGCGGGATGTCGAACGCCTCCTGGAGTCCGGCGATCAGACGGATGGCGAGGATGGAGTTGCCGCCGCTGCGGAAGAAGTGGTCCTGCGGCCCGGCCTCGCGGCCGAGGACGTCCCGCCAGATCCCGGCGACGCGTTGTTCCGCGACGCCCCACTCGGCGGCCTGGCCCGCGTCCGGCGGACCGGCCGCCGGATCGGGCAGGGCCGACCGGTCGAGCTTGCCGTTGGCGTTCAGCGGGAGCTCCGGTACGGCGAGGAGCACGGGCGGGATCATGTACTCGGGCAGCTGCCGGGCGCAGTGGGCCCGCAGCTCCTCGGCGGTCGGCGGGCGCCCGTCGTCCGAGGCCACCGTGTAGGCGGCCAGGGTGAGTTCGCCGGAGGGGGCCCGGTGGGTGACGGCCACGGCGTCGCGCAGCCCGGGGTGGGAGACGAGGACGGCCCGGATCTCGCCGAGTTCGACCCGGTGGCCGCGGAGTTTGACCTGGTCGTCGCCCCGGCCGAGGAAGTCCACGGCGCCGTCGGGCCGCCGCCGCACCAGGTCCCCGGTGCGGTAGAGCCGGGCGCCCGCCGGTCCGTACGGGTCGGGCACGAAGCGGTCGGCGGTCAGGGCCGGGCGGCCCAGGTAGCCGCGTGCCACCCCGGTGCCGCCGACGTGGAGTTCGCCGGTCGCGCCCAGGGGCACCTCGCGCAGGGCGGGATCGAGGACCCGCATCACCATCCCGGGCAGCGGGGAGCCGATGGGGACGACACCGTCCGGGACGGGCGCGGTCAGCGGATGGACACAGGTGCCCACGGACGCCTCGGTCGGCCCGTACTCGTTGATGAGCCCGCCGGGGCCCAGGAGCCGGGCCCAGCGGTCCGCGAGCGCGCCCTGGAGCGCCTCGCCCGCGACGACGACGGTCCGGGCGAGCCCGGCGGCCTCCTCGTCGTCGAGCTGGTGGGCGAGGATCTCCAGATGCCCGGGGGTCAGCTTCAGGAAGCTGTACGGTCCGCCGTCGGCGAGCCGCTTGCCGAGCTCGGCCAGATCCAGGTCCGCCGGGAGCAGGTGCACGCTCTGCCCGCGGGTCAGGGGCGCCCACAGATTCGGTACGACGAGGTCGAAGGCGACCGAGGAGAACACGGCGCTGCCGCCGTCGCCCGCCCCGGCCAGGGTCCGCGCGGCCCAGGCGAGGTGGTGGGCGAGGCCCCGGTGGGGGACGCCGACACCCTTGGGGGTGCCCGTGGAGCCCGAGGTGAAGATCGTGTAGGCGAGCCGGGACGCGTCTGCGGGGGCTGCGGGCTCTGCGGGGGCGCGGGACGGCAGGCCCGCGATCAGCTCCCGTTCGGCGTCGAGGTCGACCACCGTACGGGCGCCGCCGTCGAGGCGCGCGGTGAGCGCGCGTTGCGTCACGACGACGGCGGCCCCGGCCGCGTCCAGCATCGCGGCGATCCGCCCGGCCGGGAACGCCGGGTCGAGCGGCAGATAGGCGGCGCCCGCCCGCCAGACGCCCAGAAGCGCGGCGTGCAGGTCCGGGCCCCGCTCCAGCAGGACGCCGACGACCGACTCCGGTACCGCGCCCAGGTCCCGCAGCCGGTGCGCGATCCGGTTGGCGCGGGCGTCGAGTTCGGCGTATGTGAGGGTGAAGTCGTCGCCGCGCACGGCGGTCGCCCCGGGCGTACGGGCGGTCTGGGCGGCGATCAGCTCGGGCACGGTCGGGCCCTCGGGGAGCGCGGGGGCGCCGCTCCGGCGCGCCAGGTCGGCCCGCTCCCGCTCGTCCATGAGCTCCACGGCGTCGAGCCGGATCCCGGGGTCGGCGGCGACGGCCGCGAGGACCCGGGTGAAGTGCCCGGCCAGCCGCTCGACGGTGGCCGCGTCGAAGAGCGAGGTGGCGTACTCGAAGGCACCGAAGAGGGAACCGGCCGGGCCGGGCCGCATCATCAGCGTCAGATCGGTGTGGGCGATATGCCAGGACGCCTTCAGGTCCCGGACACCGGCCTCATCCGAGGCGGCGGGCACCGGGCCGTTGAACTCCTCGCCGTGCAGGTCGAACGCGACCTGGTAGAGCGGGGTGCGGGAGAGGTCCCGGTCCGGGACCAGCTCGTCCACCAGCCGCTCGAAGGGCAGCTCGGGCTGGGCGAACGCCTCCTTGGCAGTCCGGGCGACCACGCCGAGGGCCCGGGTGAAGGTGAGCGGTCCGGCCAGCCGGCAGCGCAGCACCAGGCTGTTCAGGAAGAAGCCGACGACCCCGTCGAGTTCGGGCAGTCCGCGCCCGGCCACCGGGGTGCCGATGGAGAGGTCCCACTGGCCGCCGTGCCGGGCGAGGACGGTCGCGTACGCGGTCAGCAGGGTCATGAAGGGGGTGGCGCCGTGCCGCTTGCCGAGCGCGGTGAGCGCCTCGGCGACCCCGGCGGGAACCTCGAAGAGGACGGCGGCGCCCTTCCCGTCGCGGACCGCCGGACGCGGCCGGTCGGTGGGCAGCGCGGACGCGGGCGCCCCCGCCAGCCGGTCGCGCCAGTGCGCCAGGCGTGGCGCGAGGGCCGCCTCCGTGAGCCGCTCCCGCTGCCAGACGGCGTAGTCGGCGTAGCCGATCGGCAGGGCGGGCAGCGGGCACTCCTCACCGCGTACGGCGGCGGCCACCAGGAGGGCGAACTCGCGCTCCAGGACGCCGCTGGACCAGCCGTCGGTGGTGATGTGGTGCAGGGCCAGACCGAGCAGCCGGCCGCCGTCGTCGTCGGCGCGGACGAGGAGGGCGCGCAGCAGCGGTCCGCGCTCCAGGTCGAAGCCCTCGGCCCGGTCGGCGGCGAGCAGCCCGGCGACCTCCGCGCGCGGGGCCGTGGCGGTACGCACCTCCACCCGGGTGGTCGGGTCGATGATCTGGGCGGGCTCGCCGTCGACGGTCACATACCGCGTCCGCAGGCTCTCGTGGCGGGCGATCAGCGCGTCGAGGGCCCGCTGGACATGGTCGCGTCCGGCGTCGGCGGGCACGTCGAAGACCGCCCAGGAGAGCCAGTCGGTCCGGCCGGGGGCGAGCCGGTCGAGGAACCACAGACCGCGCTGGCCGTGGGAGAGCGGCAGCGGCCCGCCGCGCCCCACCGGCCGGGGCCCGGCCTCCGCCGCCGGTTCCAGCAGCAGCGCCTGCCCGGCGACGGTGGTGACGGTGAACAGCCGGCGCAGCTGGACATCCCGGCCGGAGGCGGCGCGCAGCCGGGCGGCGAGCCGGGTCAGTTGCAGGGAGGTGCCGCCGAGGCGGAAGAAGTCGTCGCCGGGGCCGACCGCGTCGAGGCCGAGGACGTCCCGCCAGACGGAGGCCACCAGTTCCTCGGCGGCGGTGCCGGGGCCGCCGTGCCGCTCGCCGGGGGCGGGCAGCGCCCGCCGGTCCACCTTGCCGCTGCTGGTCAGCGGGAAGTCGGCCAGCTCGACGACGACACCGGGGACATGGGTCGCGGGCAGCCGCTCCTGGAGGAAGCCGCGCAGGTCGGGGAGGTCGGCGCCGTCGCGCGGCCGGACGTATCCGGCGAGCCGCTTCGTCCCGTCGGGCAGGGCGTACGCGGTCACGACCGCGCCCGCGACCGCGGGGTGGGCGGTCAGCTGGGCCTCGATCTCGCCCGGCTCGATCCGTACGCCGTTGATCTTGACCTGGTCGTCCAGGCGGCCCAGGAACTCCAGCACGCCGTCGGCGCGCCAGCGGACCCGGTCGCCGGTCCGGTACAGCCGCGAGCCGTCCTTCGCGTACGGGTCGGGGACGAAGCGGTCCGCGGTCAGGCCCGGCCGCCCGGCGTAGCCACGGGCCACGGCCACACCGCCGATGTGCAGTTCGCCGGGGGTGCCGACGCCGACGGGGTGTCCGGCGGCGTCGGCGACCAGGACCCGGACGCCGTCCAGGGGGCGGCCGATGGGGACCGGCCCCGAGGTCTGCGCCGGGTCGAAGCGGTGGGCGGTGGCGTCGATGGAGCACTCGGTGGGTCCGTACGTGTTCCACAGCTCGGCGCCGGACAGCCGCCGCAGCCGCTGCGCCAGCTCGGCGTGGAGGGGCTCCCCCGCGCAGGTGACGGCGCGCAGCCGGGCGCAGCGCTCCCAGCCGTCCTCCTCCACGAGCATCCGCAGCACCGACGGGACGACCTGGACCACGGTCACCCCGCCGTCCCCGAGCGCCCGGACCAGCGCGGCCGGGTCGCGCTCGGCGCCGGGTGGGGCGATGACGACGGTGCCGCCGCTGACGAGCGGGGCGAAGATCTCCCAGCAGTGCGCGTCGAAGGTGGGCGCGGTCTTGGCGAGGACCCGGTCGCCGTCGGTGAGCTTGAGGCTCCGGACGGCCCAGCCGATCCGGTTGCCGATGCCCGCGTGGGTGACGGTGACGCCCTTGGGCTCCCCGGTGGAGCCCGAGGTGTACAGCACGTAGGCGGCGCAGGCGGGGGCGACGGCCGGGTCGGGGGCGTGGGCGGGCAGGGCGGCAAGACGCTCCCCGAGATCGGCCGGGACGACCGGCAGGGCCCCGGCGGCGCGCACGGTGTCCGCCGTCCCGCCCGAGGTGATGACCGCCGCGGCGCCCGTGTCCTCGATGAGCCAGGCGAGCCGGGCGGGCGGCTGCTCCGGGTCGAGCGGCACATAGGCGGCGCCCGCCTTCCAGACCGCGAGCAGCGCGATCACCAGGTCGGCGCCGCGCGGCAGGCAGACGGCGACCGGGACGTCGGGCCCGGCGCCGAGCCCGCGCAGATGGTGGGCGAGCCGGTTGGCGGCGCGGTCCAGCTCCGCGTAGCCGACGGTCCGCGGGCCGTCGAGGACGGCGACCGCTCCCGGGGTCCGCCCGGCCCGCGCCGCGACGAGGTGGTGGGTGAGAGGGATCTCGTCGGGCGAGTATCCCGTCCGTAGTGCGGACATGGCGGTGGCACTCCTAGGTCGTGTCGTCAAAATCCCGTCTGCGGTGCGACGCCTCGCACGCACTCTCCCCCTGGGCCCAGGGCCCGGGAGGTGCCCCCACCTGGGCCTACGGCCCGGGAGGTGCCCCCACGCTGCGTTGTCGTCAGTCGCCGATGGTCCCCTGGGCCTAGCGGCCTGGGTGGCGGTGCCCCTGGGCGGAGCCTGGGGGCACCCCCACCGCATGGACTCCCTCCTCCGCCTTGCATCTGCACGCGCCATGCGCCGCACCGCCCGTCCTCCGGGCGGACGACGCTCTTGTGACGACACTCCCGAGTGGGATCGCCGGGCGGGCCCCGGGGAAGCGGTGTGGTCATGTCGGGTCGGGTGTGGGCGGTAGGGGTGGCGTGGGGGAGCGTGCGGGGTGTGTGCGGTTCCGGCGGCCGTACGGACGGCTCGGGGGAGGGCCGTGGGCCGGTACGGCCGCCGGGGGTGCCGGTCCCCGCCGGGCCGGGCGAGGACTCCGGACGGGGCACGGGTACGGGTCAGACGGCGGCGGCCTGTTCCGCCATGCGGCGGCGCAGGCTCGCGGGGCGCAGATCGGTCCAGATCTCGTCGATGTGCGCCAGGCACGCCTCACGGGTGCCCTCGGTGCCTTCCGCGTACCAGCCGGCCGGGAGATCGCGGTCGGTCCACCAGACCGAGTACTGCTCCTCGTCGTTGCGGACGACGCGGAACTCGGCCGGTGCGGAGTGCTCTTCGGACATGGGTGTCTCCTCGGTGGAAGGGGTGGTGGCGTGGACCGGGCGGCCAGACGCGCCCGGCGGGGCGGTGCGTACGGTGCCGGTGGGCCGGTGGGCCGGTGTGGTGCGGGTCGGCCGGGCCCGGGTCCGGGTCCGGCCGACGCGGCCGGCCGGACGCCGTCGGCGGCGGATGACCGGGCGGACGGCGTCAGACGGAGGTGGTGAGCCGGGGCTCCCAGAGATGGGAGACGGCACCGAAGTGCCGGGTGACCCAGGCGTCGGAGTAGACGGTGTCGAGATAGCGGTCGCCGCCGTCCGGGAAGACCAGCACACAGCTGGAGCCCGCCGGGATCCGGTCGGCGAACCGCTCCAGGGCCGCGACGACCGCGCCAGAGGAGGCACCGGCGAGGACCGCCTCACGCCGCACCAGTCGGCGGCAGGCCACGACGGCGTCGAGGTCGGGGACGTGGACCACCTCGTCGGCCAGGGTCGGATCGGCCAGTGGCGGGCGGATCGCGGCGCCGTGACCGGGCAGCAGCCGGGGTCCCGGAGGGATGCCGAAGATGGCGCTCCCGGCCGCGTCCACGCCCACCACCGTGGTGGACAGGCCGCGTTCACGGATGTACTCGGCACAGCCCCGCAGCGTCCCGAACGTGCTGACCGCGCAGAACAGGTAGTCGATCCGGCCGCCCAGGGCGTCGTCGATCTCCGCCATGGTGCGGTGGTGCGCCAACGGGTTGAGCGGATTGCTGTACTGGTCGGGCCAGTAGGCGTGGGGGACCGTCGCGGTCAGCTCCCGTACCCGGCTGAGCCGGGCGGGCAGGAACTCACCGGTCTGCGGGTCGGGTTCGGTGACCACCTCCACCTCGGCCCGGTAGGCGCGCAGGAGGGCGATGTTCCGCGCGGTGGTCCTGGCGTCGACCACACAGCGGAAGCGGAGCCCGAAGCTCCGGCAGAGCTGGGCGAGTCCCACCCCGAGGTTGCCGGAGCTGGACTCGACCACCACCGACCGCCCCGGGACCAGCTCGCCCGTGGCGACCTTGTCGGCGAGGAGCCGCAGCGCGGTCCGGTCCTTGATGCTGCCGCCGGGGTTGAAGTGCTCCATCTTGGCGTGGACCCGGGACCCGAGGTCCGGCAGCAGCCGGTCCAGGAGGACCAGAGGAGTGTTGCCTATGGTCTCGTGCAGCCCTTGGGCCGGGCCGCGGTGTCCGCGCCTCATGAGCGTCCGGTCTCCCCGGGCAGGAAGCCGCCGACCGGGAGGCCGAGCCCCTTGGCCGAGGCTTCCGCGTACACCCGGGCCGCCAGCGCGATATCGAGGACACCGAGACCGAACGGGGAGTAGACCAGGGTCCGCGCGGGGTCGCGGGTGAAGGAGCCGGGGTCCCGCAGCACCCGCCCGATCTCGGCGTCGATGAACTCCCTGCCCCCGGTCTCCCGCTCGGTGAGATGGATGGAGGTCCGCTCCCGGCTGACGTGGTCGGCGTCATCCACCACGTTCTGGGCGGCGAGGATGGCCGCGGGGTACAGATCGCGCAGGGAGACATGGAGGACCGTGGAGCCGGTGGGGAGCGGGCCCAGATCGAGATGGGGCTCGCCCGCGGTGGTGGCCAGCGACACCAGACGGTGCGCGGCGAGGGCCTCGGCGGCGGTGTCCGCGACGGTGACCCGCAGACCGAGCAGGCCGGTGGCGCGCGCGGCGAAGGCGGCGGCCCGGTCCGGGTCCTGGTCGTACACCGTGGCCTCGCGCAGCGGGGGCAGCTCGGACCGGAGGAAGCGCAGCACCTCCAGGTTGATGACCCCGCAGCCGATCAGGGCCGCGCCGTGGGTGTCGGCCTCCGCGGTGAACAGCCGTGCGGCGAGGGCCGCGCTGGCCGCCGTCCGCCGGGCGGAGATGACCGAGCCCTCGATCAGGGCCTGGGGGCGCCCGGTGGCCGGGTCGTTGAGGATGATCGCCGCGCTGGCGCGCTCCAGGCCCGCCTCCAGATTCCCGGGGAAGGAGGCGATCCACTTCATTCCCACGGACGGCGTCGCCCCGCCGACGAAGGCGGGCAGCCCGATGATCCGGTCCCGGGGGGCGTCGGGGAAGCGCAGGAACAGGGAGTGCGGCAGCGCGGTGAGACCCTCGTCATGGGCCGCGTAGGTCTGTCGCACCACATCGGTGACCAGGCGTTCCTGCCCGTCGAGAACGGTTCTCACATCGGCGTGACGCAGAATCAGCATGGAGTCGCATCCTTATGCTCGAAGTTCTCCGGGCACCGGTCACCACCGGACGGAGAGACGATGACGCAGTTCGATCCGGCGGGGATCCGGCGGGCCAGGCTCAGCAGCGCCGCCGCCCCGGCCCCGGCCGCCGTGTCGGCCAGCAGCCCCTCGCGGTGCAGCAGCCGCCCGCGCATCCGGGCGGCGTCCTCGGGGCGCACCCGCACCACCTCGTCGACGCCGAACGGGACCGTGAGCGGGCCGCACGGCAGGGACGCCGGGGCCCTGACGACCCCGACGACGGTGGTGGCCAGCCCCTGGGTCCGCGCGTACTCGGCGCAGCCGCCCAGCGTGCGGGGGTGGTCCAGCTCGCACAGGACCAGGTCCACCCGGCCCTCCAGCGCCTCGGCGATCTCCCGCATGAGGGCGCTGTCCCCGCTGGTAACCCCGGTGCCCCCGGTCCCGCGGGGGCCCGCGCCGGAGCTCGGACAGAGCGCGCGGGGGTCGGTGGCGAGGAGGTGCGCGAGCCGTCCGTGGGCGGTGCCCGGGGCGAGGACCTCGAAGTCCGCCCCGTAGGCCGTGAGCAGCGAGCGGTAGGGCTCCGGCGCCCCCTTCAGCAGCGCGAGGAACGCGATGCCGTAGTAGCGGCACACCTGGGCGAGGGAGACCGCGCGTTCGGGGGAGCAGATCTCCACGGCGAGCGAACTGCCCGGGACGGCGGCGCCGCGCTGGAGCGCCGTCCGTACGAGGGAGAGGGCCGTACGGTCCTCGATGCTCCCGCCGGGGTTGTGGCGCTCCAGTTTGACGTAGATACGGGACTGGAACCCCGCGATGAGGCCGGTGGTCTCCAACAGCGGGGTGTCGCCGATGGTGGAGACGATTCCGGGGTACACGACCTGGGTCACTCCGTCACTCCCTCTCTGGCTCGCAGGATCAAAGGTGCGAGGGGCGCCTATCGGTCAGCTACTGAGCATCTATACGCGTATGTCGTCCGGATTCCGGACGCTGTGGTGGCGGCCGTGCGGGACGTCGTGGTGGGGGACGTGCCGGACGTCGTGGGGGCGGCGGCGCCGGACGATTCGGGCCGGGTCGAGGCGGGTTGAGGCGGGTTGAGTCCGGCCTCGTCCCGCCTCTCAGCCGGACATCGCCACGAGGACCCGGCGGCCGCCCGTGAACGGCCTGCGCCCGTGCGCGAGCAGGACGTTGTCGATCAGCAGCAGGTCGCCCTCGCGCCAGTCGATGTCCACGGCGTTCGCCAGCCCGCGGTCGCGGATCTGTTCGACGTACGCGGCGGGGATGGGGCCGCCGTCGGCGAAGGTCACCGACTGCGGCAGCTCGCCGGGCGGGAGGATCGCCGCCAGCTGGGCCGCGGTGTCGTCGCCGAGCCCGGCCGGGTGCCACTGGTCCGCCTGGTTGAACCAGACCTCCGTGCCGTTGAGCGGATGGCGGACCGTCGCCGGGCGGAGCTGGCTGACCCGCAGTCCGCCGTCGGCCTTCCAGGACCAGTCGGCCCCGGTGCCCGACAGGAAGGCGTCGACCTCGTCGCGGTCCTCCGTCTCGAAGGTGGCCTGCCAGCTCTTGCCCAGGCCATGGCCGTCGTGCAGGTTCTGGAGGTAGCGGACCCCGTCGCGGAACGCCTCACGCACCTCCGCGTCGAGCGAGCCGAGCCAGCGGGCGGCGTCCAGGACCGGGGTGGCGCCGCCGCTCGCCGCCGCCTTCTCGCAGTAGAACGCCAGCCGTGCGGGCCACTGGTGGGCGTAGCTCATCTCGTTGTGCATCGAGATGGTGAACTCCGGCGGGTACTCCGTCGAGGTGTACACGTTCCCGCTGACCCTGGTACGGGGTGAGTTGCCGTGCACATAGGCGAGCCGGTTCGGCAGCAGCAGATCGAGGACGCCGTCCAGCTCCCCGGGAGTGATGCCGAAGCCCCGCAGGACGATGCCCTTGCGCCGGGTCAGCAGCCGTGCCAGGCCGTCGTCCCCGGCCGCCTCGGCGAGCTGCCCGGCGAGCCGGTCCGGGCCGCCGTCCCCGTCGGCGGCGATCACCCATGGAGCCCATATGTCTGTCCGTCGATCGGCCGGGGTCTGCATGGTCGGATCCCTCATCTCCGCACGCGGGTTCACCTCAGGTCGCCACAGGCTCGGCCGGGGAGCATGCCGAAATCTATGCGGTTCCTACACCGCCGGGCGGGTCGGGAGCGAGGCCGCCCGCCCACGCGGGTCCGCGTGTCGCCGACCGGCCCGGGGACCGTTCCGGCACTCCGGTGCGGACGACGGCGGGACGGCGGTTCCGGGTCCCGCCACCGGATGCCTTCCGGCTCGGCATGCGTCATCAGCCGGAGAAGAGCTGATTTCCGACAACCTTCCCGCAGCCCTGCGGAATCTCCGGGGAGCGCGTGTGAACGTTGGCCGAGATGTCACCCCTGCCGGGGGCTGGCGCACGTGTTGAGCGAGGGGGGATGCGCGCATGCGAGAGGTCGTATTCAGCCTGCTGGGCCCGCTGGATGTGCAAGCCGACCGTAAGTCGCTCCACCTGGGCGGAGGGCGCCGCCGCACGGTCCTCGCCATGCTCCTGCTGTCGCCCGGCCGTGTGGTGTCCGTGGACACCCTCATCGACGCGGTCTGGCCCGGGGGCGCGCCCACCACGGCCCGCAACCAGATCGCCATCTGCGTCGCCGGACTGCGCAAGCTGTTCAAGGACGACGCCGACGCGGCCCATCTGATCGCGACCTCGCACCCGGGATACGTCCTCAATCCGCAGGGCCACCGCATCGACGCCGTCCTCTTCGAGGAAACCGTCCGCCAGGCCCGTGAACTGGCCCGTGGCGGCGCGACCGCCGCCGCCTGCGACGCCTACGCCGAGGCGCTGTCCCTATGGCGCGGGCGCGCCCTGGAGGGCGTCACAGGACCCCGGGTCCAGGGGGCGGCGGCCCAGCTGGAGGAGCTGCGCCTCAACGTCCACGAGGAGTACGCCGCCCTGCGGCTCCAGCTCGGCCGCCACCGCGCCCTGATCCCGGAACTGACCGCGCTGGTCCGGGAGAACCCGCTACGGGAGCAGGTCCGCGCCCATCTGATGCTCGCCCAGTACCGCTCCGGCCGCCGCGCCGAGGCCCTCGCCCTCTTCCGCGCGGGCCGCAGGCTCCTCATCGACGAACTCGGCATCGAGCCGGGACCGATCCTGACCGGGCTGCACAACCTGGTCCTGAACGACTCGCCCGAACTCACCCAGCCGCCCGTCAACCCCTCCCCGGCGCCGGTCACCGATGTCGCCGCCCAGCTTCCCAGCGCCTCCGCCTCCTTCACCGGACGGGCCAAGGAGCTCAGCGCCCTGGACCGGATGCTCGATGAGCGCCTGGGCCAGTCCCCCCTCACCATCGCCGCCATCAGCGGCATCACGGGCGTGGGCAAGACCGCCCTCGCCATCCAGTGGGCCAACCAGATCGCCGGGCGCTTCCCCGACGGCCAGCTCTTCACCGATCTGCGCGGCTACGACGAGATGGACGCGCCGGTCGCCCCCGCCATCGCCCTCGACCGCTTTCTGCGCAGCCTCGGCGTCCCCGGACCCCGGATCCCCACCGACCCGGGTGAGCTGGCCGCCCTCTACCGCAGTGTGCTGGGCGGCAAGCGCGTCCTGATCGTCCTCGACAACGCCCGCTCCTTCCGCCAGATCCAGCCACTGCTCCCCGGCAACGGCCGCTGCTGTGTCCTCATCACCGGCCGCGACCTCATGGACCAGCTGATCGGCGACTACGCCGTCCTCTCCCTCGGGCTCAACGCGATGGCCCCGCAGGAGGCCACCGGACTGCTCGCCGAGGTCGCCGGAGCCGACCGCATCGTCGGCGACCCCAGCGCCGCCGAACGCCTCGCCGTGCTGTGCGACCGGCTGCCGCTCGCCCTGCGGATCGCGGGCGCCCGCCTCGCCGCGAAACCCCACTGGTCGGTACGGAACCTGGTCACCCGGCTGGAGGACCAGCGCCGCCGACTGGATGAACTCAGCCCCGGCGAAGGCGGCGTACGGGCGGGCTTCCGGCTCAGCTACCGGGACCTGTCCCCGCGGGCACGCGAGCTCTACCGCAGGCTCGGACTGCTCAGCGTGCCCGACTTCGCCTCCTGGGTCGGGGCCGCTCTCGTCGGCGTCGACGCCGTGGACGCGGAGGACCTCATCGAGCAGCTCGTCGACACCCAGCTGCTGGAGGTCGCGCCCGCCCCGGGTCCCGCGACCCGCTACCGCTTCCAGGACCTGCTCCGGCTCTTCGCCTGGGAGCGCGCCCAGGAGGAGGAGAGCGAGGAGGAGCGCACGGCCGCGCTGGAGCGGGCCTACGGAGGCTGGCTCAGCCTCGCGGACGCCGCCCGCACCCGCACCTACGGGGGTGACCACACCGTCTCCTACGGCCGGGTCACCCCCCACCCGTTCGCCCCCGAGCTGACCGACGAACTCCTGGCCGACCCCATGGACTGGCTCGAATCCGAACGCGTCGCCCTGTGCGATGTCATCAAGCAGGCCGCGTCGGGGGAGCACACCGCCGCGTACGCCTGGGGCCTGACGGTGAACAGCACCACCCTCTTCGAGGCCCACAACTACCTCGACAACTGGGCCACCTGCGCCGAGCACGCGCTCGCCGCCGCCGTCCGTACCGGCGACACCCTCGGTGAGGCCACGATGCTCCGCTCCCAGGCCACCCTGGCGATCTACCAGCGCCACTACGAGGAGGCCGGACCCCTGCTCACCCGGGCCCTCGCCCTCTTCGACGGGTACGGCGAGATCCACGGCCGCGCCGTGACCCTGCGCAACCTGGCCCTGTGCGCCCGCTTCTCCGGTGACCTCGACGGAGCGACGCGCGACGCCCGTGAGGCCCTGACCGGGTTCCAGCGGGCGGGTGACACCGCGGGCGAGTCCCATGCCCTGGGACTGCTCGCCCAGCTGGAGCTGGAACGGGGCAATCAGACCGAGGGGATCGCGCTGTGCACGGACGCCATCGCCATGAGCCGCAAGGCCGGCAGTATCCGCGGTGAGACCCAGAACACCTACCGGCTGGCCGAGGCCCTGCTGCGCGGGGGCGATCCGGCCGCCGCCGAGGAGATCTGCGTCAAGGTCCTCGCCCTCACCCGGGAGGACGGCGACCGGCTCGGCGAGGCCCACGCGCTGCGCGGTATCGGCGAGGCCCGGTGGCGCCGGGGCGCCTGGCAGACCGCGCGGACCGCGCTCCTCGAGGCCCTTGAGGTGGCCGAGGAGGTGTCCGACCGGTTCCTCCAGGCCCGCATCGAGGCCGACCTCGGCTGTGCGCTCGCCCTGCGCGGCACGTCCGAGGCGGCCTGTCTGCTGGAGGCCGCGCGGGCGGCGTTCGAGGAACTGCGCGCGCCTGTCTGGCAGGAGCGGAGTACGAGGGTCCTGACCCGGGTGGTCACGGCCGGCGGCCCCTTGTCCCCACGCGACCTCATCGACGTCCTGGACGGCTGACACCCGCGGGGACGGCCGGAGCCGCCGGGTCGGTCGGATCGGTCGGGTCCGCCGGGAGGTCCGGTCGGTCAGGTCCAGGGCACCTCGGGCTTGAGGGGCAGCGGGTCGCCGGGGCCGCCCGGGTCGCCGGGGGCGCCGACCCCGTCCGAGGCCACCGCGTGGGGCGTCGGACCGGTCCACGGCACTTCCGGCTCCGCCTCCGTCCCGACGGCTTTTGTCGTGGCCCGGGTCCACGGCACCTCGCCCCGGCCTCTCGTCCACGGGACCTCGGGATCGGTCCCGTGCTGGACCGACGCCGTGGACATCGATCTCACCGGGCCCGGCTCCGCCGTGCACACCATCAGGGCCGAGGCCGCGGTCACGGCGGAGAGTGCTACGGCGAGAGCGGTGCCCATGCTGCGCATACCGGTTTCTCCTCATCCTGGGGCCTGGGGCCTGGGGCCTGGCGGCTCCCGCCTCTGGCCGGGGCGATGGGAAAGACGTTAGGGAGCGGCGCTGTCGACCCGATATCGCTTCGATTTCGCGGGCGCCGCCGCTCGGCACGGGCCGGTGACCGTGCCCCCCCCGTACGGGCTCCCGGCCCGGCCGCGTCCGGATCCCGGCACCGGACCGTACGGGCATCAAGAGAACTGCAAGGCCCGTGGTCCACCCTGGGGCGGGCTCAGCACCGACCATCCGGAAGAGAGACAGATCTATGCCGCGCAGCCGTGCCGACCGGAGCATCAGGAGCATCGTCGTCCTCGGTGGCGACACAGAGGGCTGGATGACCGCCGCCTACCTCGGCAAGGCGCTCCAGGGCACGGTCGACATCACGGTCCTGGACGACGCGGCCACCGCTCCCACGAGACTGGGCGTGGCCACCGTACCCAGCCTCCAGCACACGTTCTTCGACTTCCTCGGCGTCAACGAGGAGCAGTGGATGCGTGAGTGCGACGCGAGCTTCCAGATGGCGGTCCGCTTCGTCAACTGGCGCACCGAGGGACCCGGCAGCCCGCAGGCCCGGACCCTGCCCTCGCACGCGCCGGACCACTTCTACCACCCGTTCGGCCTGCTGCCCGACTACGACCAGACCCCGCTGTCCCACTACTGGTACAAGCGCGCGTACGACGGCGACACCACCGAACCCTTCGACTACGCCTGCTTCCGCGAACCCCCGCTGATGGACGCGAAGAAGTCCCCGCGCTGGCTCGACGGCCGCACCGCCACCCGCTACGCCTGGCACCTGGACACCGGTCTGCTCACCGCCTTCCTGCGCCGCTTCGCGACCACCTGCCTGGGCGTCACCCGGATCACCGGCGAACTCGACCAGGTCATCCGGCGTGACGACGGCTTCGTCTCGGCGCTGCGCACCGCGAGCGGCACGGTGCTGGAGGCGGATCTCTTCGTCGACTGCTCCGGCTCCCGTGGCCGACTCCTCAACGAGGCCATGGGAGAGCCCTTCCGTACGGTGGGTGACCAGCTGCTCTGTGACAGCGTCGTCATCGCGGACGTCCCGCACGACGACGACGTCCACGGCGTGGAGCCCTACACCTCCGCCATCGCCATGGAGGCGGGCTGGACCTGGAAGATCCCCCTGCCGGGCCGGTTCGGCACCGGCTATGTCCACTCCAGCCGCCACACCACCCGCGAGCGGGCCGCCGCCGAGCTCCTGGCCCTGTGGGACCTGGACCCGGCCGCCACCGCACTCACCCATATCCCCCTGCGGGTCGGCCGGGGCGAACGCGCCTGGGTGAGGAACGTCGTGGGCGTCGGGGCCTCCGCCTGCCTGCTGGAGCCGCTGGAGCCCACCGGCCTCCACTTCATCACCACCGCGCTGCGCCAGCTCACCCGGCACTTCCCGGACCGCTCCTACGCGCCCGCCCTCATCGACCGGTTCAACGCGGAGTTCCGGTCGATGTTCGACGAGGCCCGCGACTTCCTCCAGGCGCACTTCCACCACGCCCCGCGCGAGGACACCCCGTTCTGGCGGGCCGCCAAACGGCTCTCCCTGCCGCACGGCGTCCAGGACAAAGTCGACGCCTACCGCGCGGGCCTCCCCTTCGACGGCCCCTACACGGACGAATCCGCGTACTACGCCCCGGACGCGCCTGTCCGCTCACCGTGGACGAACGGCAGCTACTACTGCATCCTGGCGGGCCTGGGCGTCCTCCCCGACGTCCCGCTGCCCGCCCTCGCGCACCGCCCGGCCTCGGTCATCGGCGCCGAGTCCCTCTTCGCCTCGGTCAAGCGCCAGCAGCGCACCCTGCTGGACACCCTGCCCAGCACCCATGCCTATCTCCGGCTCCTCCACGCCCCCCGCTGAGGGCCCGGGGGCGCCTCGGCTGGGGGGCGATCATGGCGCCCCCGCCCCGGTGCCGTCGCAGGTGCCGCGCGTGCCGGGGAGTTCGGCGGCCATCCGCTGCCACTCCAGGGCGATCTCCGCGCCGGTGTAGGACTGCACGAGACCGCCGGGCGAGCGGGGGACGCTCACCAGCATCCGGTCCCCGGTGGTGAAGTAGCCCGCCTCCGTGCCGGGGACGGTGAACTCCGTCTCCCGGGGCCCCTTGGCCGGTTTGAGGTAGCGGTTCACGGTGAGGACCACCCGGGTCCGGTCGCCCTGGGGCTCGGTCCTGGCCACGGTCCCCTCGGCGATCACCCGGGCGCAGGCGACGGCGCCGACGGCGAGGGTGGCGGGGGGCCCGGCGCCCTCGGCCGCCGCACCGGAGGAGTCGTCGCGGAGGACGAGCGCCGTACCGACGGCGACGGCCGCGACGACACCGACCGCGAGGCCCGCCAGCAGCCGCCGCCGGGTCCGCCACCGGCTGCCGCCGCCGGGTCCGCCGGGTCCGCCGGGTCCGTCGGCGCCCTCAGGGCCGTCGGGGGCATGAGGGCCGGGGGAACCCGGGCCGCCCGAGGGCCGCCAGGTCCCGTCCGGGCGGTCATCGCCGGGTGCCGCGTCCGTGCCGTCTCCGGTCTCCTGCGTCACTCACATCACCTCGTTCGCTCGACGTCGTGCGCGCCATGGCCCCGCCGGAAGCCGTTACGTGAAGCCTCCGCCCGCGGCCCCCGGCCGAAGCCTCCGCCCCGGCGGTCGTTCCCCCAAGACCCTCGCTCCGCCGGGCCGGTTGGGCAAGCCCCCGGGTGAGCCGCTGCCGCGCGGCTCCCGGTCACCGGCCG
>NZ_JBHVHF010000002.1:0-93225 GCF_042800315.1 Streptomyces sp. NPDC057638 | reverse complement strand
CGATCATCCCGGCGCCGGGCCCCTTCCCCTCCGTACCCTGCCCCTCCGTACCCTTCTGCTCCGTACCCTTCCCCGCTACCGCCGCGCACGGTCCGCCAGCCGGAAGCGGAGGCGGCAGATCACGGCCTCCGTGTCCCGGCGCACCGCGTGGGCGAGGACGGCGCCGCGCTGGTTCTGCAGCAGGCGCTGCCACAGCCGGTCCGGCTCGACCTCGGGGATCAGCACCGTCACCCGTGTCCCGGGGTGGTACTGGTACACCCGCCGTACGTACGCGGAGACCGGACGCCCTATCGTCCGGTGCTCCGAGTGCAGCTCCACCAGTTCCACGCCCGGGTTCCAGCGCTCCCAGTCCCGGCGCAGCGCGTGCGCGGCGGCGCGGTCCTCGGTGCCGGGGTGGGTGACCGTGACCGCCCGTACCTCGTCGCCGAGGGAGACGGCGGCGGTCAGGGCCTCGGAGGTCAGCCGGGAGAGATGGGAGACGGGCACGATCACCAGTGAGCGGTCCCGGTGCGGGGTCTCGGGCACCCGGCCCAGGCCGATCCGCTCGTCGATCCGGCCGTACGCGCGGTGCACCAGCTCGAAGAGGAGGACGAGCGCGGGCAGCGCGATCACGATCAGCCAGGCGCCCTCGGTGAACTTCATCGTCGTCACGACCACCGTGGCCAGGCCGGTCAGCACCGCCCCCAGACCGTTGAGCAGCGCCTTGCGGACCCAGCCGGGGGAGCGTTCCCCGCGCCAGTGGATCACCATCCCCGTCTGGCAGATGGTGAAGCCGACGAAGACGCCGATGGCGAAGAGCGGGACGAGGGTGTTGGTGTCCCCGCCGGAGAAGAGCAGCAGCAGCGCGGCCACGGCGGCCAGCGCCACCACCCCGTGGCGGTGCACCTCGCGGTCGGCCTTCAGCCGGAACACATGGGGGAGGTAGTTGTCCCGCGCCAGCAGGGACATCAGCACCGGCAGCCCGCCGAAGGACGTGTTCGCCGCGAGCGCCAGCAGGACGACGGTGGCGAACTGCACCACGTAGAAGCCCGCGTTGTGACCGAGGGAGGCGTCCGCGAGCTGCGCCAGCACCGTCACGCCCTCCACCGGCTGGAGGTGGAAGCGGCCGATGAGGACCGAGAGGCCGATCAGCATCACCCCGAGCAGCGCGCCGAGCGCCAACTCGGTGCGCTGGGCCCGCTTCGCGGCGGGCGCGCGGAAGGACGGGACGGCGTTGGCGACCGCCTCCACGCCCGTCAGCGCCGAACACCCCGAGGCGAACGCCTTGAGCAGCAGCAGCGCCCCGACGGTCGTCGCGCTCTCGCCGAGCGCGGAGGCGTGCCCCTCGGCGGCCTCGGTGGAGACCGGGCCGTCCCGGAACAGCCCCACCACGATCAGGGTCAGGATCGAACCGACGAAGACGGCCGTCGGCACGATGAACGCCTTCGCGGAGTCGACGATCCCGCGCAGGTTCACCGCCGTGACCAGGATCAGCACCCCGAGGCAGAGCGCCAGCCGGTCGTCGTAGAGCGCGGGGAAGGCGGAGGTCAGCGCGGCGACACCGGCCGTCACCGAGACCGCGACGTTGAGGACGTAGTCCAGCACCAGGGAGGCGGCCGCGGCCAGTCCGGTGCGCCGCCCCAGATGGGCGCGGGCGACGGCGTAGGAGCCGCCGCCGTCCGGGAAGGCGGCGATCACCTGGCGGTACGAGGCGACGAGCACGGCCAGCAGCGCGGCGATGGCGAGCGTGACGGGCAGGGTGTACCCGAGCCCGACCGCGCCCGCCGCCGCCAGGACGAGCACGATCGCCTCGGGGCCGTACGCGACGGAGGCCATCGCGTCGAGGGAGAGCGCGGCGAGGCCCTGGAGCGAGGTCAGCCGGTGCCGCTCACTGGTGAGGACGCCCGGCGGGAGGGCGATCGGGGCGGCCCGGGAGGCGGTGTCCTCCACCGGGAGAGTGAGCGGGGCGGCCCGGGAGGCGGTGTCCTCCACCGGGGACTGACCCTCGGGGGCGGTGTCCTCCGCCGGGGGCTGGCCGGGAGGCGTCGAGAGAGTGGTCATCGTGGCTGGTTACCTCCGCTGGGGATGCGCCTCGGGCGAGGGCAGGCCCCAGCGTGAGGGGGCGCGTTCGGCGTCGCGGGCCGCATTGTCGTGTCTCTTGCGCCCCGCGGCCCTCTCTTCACGCGTTCTTGACGCCGGTCCGTCCCTCCCCAGGGCGGGGCGCCCCGGTGCCTCGGTGGTGAGCCGCGCCTCACTCGCCCCATCACCCACGGAGGTTCATGGACGGGCAGGCCGCTGGGGATTACGGGACAGCCCTTAAGGTCGTCCTCCGTGCCTGAGATAACCCTGACCACGTTTCTGCTGCTCGCCCTCGCCGCGTTCGCCGCGGGCTGGATCGACGCCGTCGTGGGCGGCGGCGGACTGCTGCTGCTCCCCGCGCTCCTGCTGGGACTGCCCCAGGCCCCGGCCGCCCATATCCTCGGCACCAACAAGGCCATCGCCATCGTCGGCACGACCGGAGCCGCCGTCACCTACGCCCGCCGGGCACCCGTGAAGGTGGCCACGGCGGTACGGATCGGACTGGCCGCGCTCGCCGGGTCCATGGCGGGCGCGTTCTTCGCGGCGGGCGTCAGCAGCGAGGTCCTCCGGCCGGTGATCATGGTGGCGCTGCTCGCGGTCGCCGCGTTCGTGCTGCTGCGCCCCTCCTTCGGTACGGACCGGGGCGGCGCCGACACCTCCGGCGAGGCGGCCGCCCGCCGGGTGACCCGGGCCCGCGCCGTGACCGCCGTCGTCCTCGTCGGCGGGGGTATCGGCTTCTACGACGGGCTGTTCGGCCCCGGGACCGGCACCTTCCTGGTGCTCGCCCTCACCGCCGTGCTCCAGCTGGACCTGCTGACGGCCTCCGCGACCGCGAAGATCGTCAATGTCTGCACCAATCTGGGCGCCCTCGCCATGTTCGCCGCCCAGGGCTCGGTCTACTGGCAGCTGGCGGCGGCGCTGGCCGTCTTCAACCTGGCGGGCGCGACCATCGGGGCGCGGATGGCGCTCAGCAAGGGGAGCGGGTTCGTCCGGGGAGTGCTGCTGGTGGTGGTGTTCTCGCTGGTGGCGAAGTTGGCGTTGGACCAGTGGGCGTGAGGGGGCGGGCCCCGGTGCGTATCCGGGGCCGTCAGGCGTTCTCGACCCGTCCCAGGCGTTCCCGTACCCCGATCAGATGGGCGAAGGCGACGACATTGCCCCGGTAGCCGGTCTTCTCGCTGAAGCCGCCACCGCAGGTGATCACGCGGAGTTCGGCCCGGTCGCGGGAGCCGTAGACCTTCCGGTCGGGAAAGCCCTCCGCCTCGTAGACCTCGATCGCGTCGATGGTGAAGACGGCGGTACGGCCGTCCGCGCGCACCACTTCGACGCGGTGGCCCTTCTTCAGGGCGCCGAGGGCGTAGAAGACGGCGGGGCCCTTGGCGTTGTCGACATGGCCCGCGACGATCGCGGTCCCCCGGGCGCCGGGGGTGGTGCCGTCCCGGTACCAGCCCGCGAGGTTGCCGTTCGCGGGCGGTGGTACGTCCAGGCTGCCGTCCCGGCCGAGACCGAGGCCGGTGAGCGGGGTGTCGACGTCGATGTCGGGGATCCGCAGCCGCAGCGGGGCCGACGGCGCCAGGGGATCGGCGGCGGCGTCCGTGTGCGCGCGGGGCCCCGCCGCGAACGCCTGGGCGGCCGACGGCATCGGCGGGGTGATGTGCTGCGAGCCGCTCTGGACCAGCCACACCCCGAGACAGGCGGCGGCCGCCAGCCCCCAGCCCTTCGCCTTCATCGCTCCTCCTGGTCTCCCTGGCCGCGCTGTCTCGCGGCGGCCGCTCTGTCTCTCTCCGTACGCCCGGTTGTCCCTCCGTACGCCCGGTTCCCCCGGCGGACGTCGTCTGCCGGGGGAACGGGTTACGGCGGTACGGGGCGGGTGGGCCGACCACGCTCAGAGGCGGCCGGTTGAGGGGCGCCCCGGCCCTTCAGCTCCTTGGCGCGCCGCTCGCCCGGCGCCGGAGCAGAAGGGTTCCGCCGACGGCGGTGGCGGCCAGGACGGCCACTCCCGCCGCGACACGGGTGGTGTCGGGACCGACACTGCCGCCGACACCGGTGCGGACATGGCCGGTGGGCTGCTCATGGCGCTGCCCGCCGGTGTCACTTCCGCTGTTGTTGTTGTGGTTGCCGTTGTCGCTGTTGTGGTTGCCACTGCTGTTGGAGTCGCGCTCGTTACCACTGTCCTTGTCGCGCTCATCGTTGTTGCTGTGGTCACTGCGGTCGGCGGGGTTGGCCGTGGTGGCCTGCCCGGCCGTACGGGCGGCGTCCCGCTGGATCGTGACGGTTCCGTTCGCCAGCTCACCGCTGGCGCAGCGGACCCCGATCCGGTAGTTCCCCGGCTCGATGCCATGAGGGATCCGGAACTGGCCGACCACGGTCTCCTCGTGCGCCCCGGTCATCAGCGGGAACTCCCGCACCCCGAGGGAACGCGGATCGCCGACCCCCTGACCGTCCGGGCCGCAGGCCGTGGTGTTGACGGTGATGGTCGCCCCCGGGGCGGCCGTGGACGGAAACATCTCCAGGGACGCGCGGTCCCCGGCGTACGCCCCGGGGGCACCGACACCTATGGTCGCGGCCGCCAGTGCGGCACAGGTCAGCAGGCGGGCGGTCGTGCGCATGGTGCTCCTCCGGTCGGCGCGGTGTGTGTTCCGTCCCTCCCGAGAAAAGGCGGGTGTGCCGCCCGGCGCCTGCTGATGGTTCATCAGATAGGACGGATGGTGACGGCGTGTCGCACTGGACGGCCGGTGTCGTCGCAGGTCAGGCGGGTGTGGCGGGCGATGGGTGAGAGGCGCGCCGAATGGGTGAGGGCGGGGGGCCGACGGTGGTCGCGCCGGGTTATCGGGGCGTGATTCCCGGGCGTGACGGCCACCGCTTGACCTCAACTCTGATTGAGGTAGGAGCCTTCCCGGTATGAACCTCACCACGCGGGAGAACCCGCTCACCAGCCCTGCCCGGACGGCCACGCTCAACCTGGCCCTGATCATCGGCAGCAACCGCGAGGGCCGGCTCGCCCCGGCCGTCGCGGACTGGTTCCTGGAACAGGCCGGCGCCCGTGCGGGCTTCACCGTCACCACCGTCGACACCGCCCAGGCCGATCTGCCGACCGCCCTGGGTACCCCGCCGCCCGCCGTCGCCGACTCCCTCGCCACGGTCTCGGCCACCCTGGCCGAGGCGGACGCCTTCGTCGTCCTCACCCCCGAGTACAACCACTCCTATCCCGCCGCCCTCAAGGCCCTCATCGACTGGCACTTCTCCGAGTGGCGGGCCAAGCCGGTCGGCTTCGTCTCGTACGGAGGGGTCTCGGGCGGCCTGCGGGCGGTGGAACACCTGCGGCACGTCTTCGCCGAGATGCACGCGGCGACGGTCCGCGACACCGTGTCCTTCCACAACGTCCACCTCGGGTTCGCCCCGACCGAGGCGGCGCGGGCGGCCGCCGCGTCGATGCTCGACCAGCTGGAGTGGTGGGGGCGGGCCCTGAAGGAGGCCAAGGAGCAGCGCCCGTACCGCTGAGCGCGCGAGCCGTCGCCTCGTCGAGCCGTCGTACGCCGTGGTGGACCCGGGCCCGACAGGGGTGGGCCCGGTTCCCCCACGGCGTGGAACCACCCGCCCGCGCGCCGTCCCGGACAGCCTTTAGACCCGACGCCCCAGCAGGGCCAGGAGCCGGGTCTGGTGGCCGTCGCCCGGCGGCGGCTCGATCGGCGGGGCGAAGAGCCCGGTCTTCGCCAGCTCCGAGGCGTACGGGGTGACCTCGTCCAGCGCGAAGCCCACCAGGGCGTCGGGGAGGCGTTCGGACGCGCCGATCGCGCGGGCCAGGTCCCAGGAGTGCACGACCAGGTCGGTGACCATCTGGGCGCAGTAGTCGGCGGCGGGGGTCTCCCCGTACGACAGCCATACGGTCCGCTCCAGCGCCCCTGGCGCGGCGAACGCCTTCCGGGCGGCGCGGGCGGCGGCGTCCCAGGTGGCGCGGGGGCGGGAGCCGAGGACATCGCCGTCGTACGCGTCGCCGACATCGGCGATGGCGGCACCGTCGGTCACGAGGTCGGGCACCCAGAGCTGCTCGGCGGTCAGATGGTTGACCAGGTCGCGGACGGACCACGCGGCACAGGGAGTCGCGTCGTCCCACTGGTCGGAGCGGACGGCGTGCACCCGCTCCCCGAAGAGGGCGAGGGCCTCGGCGTGCCGGGCCAGCAGGGCGACCGTGTCCTTCTTCGTATGACCCATGCGCCCACTCTCCCGCGCGCGCCGGGCCCCCGCGACCCCTCCGCGCCGGGCCCCCGCGACCCCTCCGCGCCGGGCCCCCGCGACCCCTCCGCGCCGGGGCCCGCGGCTCACCGCCGGGTGGCCCGGGGAGCTCGGGGAGCTCGGGAAACAGCCGTACGGGGCGGGCCGGGCCATGACGGCGCGCGGGCCGCGGCGGGTTAACGTCGGGGCATGGCAGGCACCACCGGAAGCTCCCAGGACCGACCGCCCCGCGACGGCGACCGACCGTCCCATGACAGCGAGCGGGGGTCTCACGACGGTGGCCTCCCACCCCGTGACAGCGGCCTCCCACCTCGCGACGGCGGCCTCCCGCGCCACGACGGTGGCCTCCCACCCCGTGACAGCGGCCGCTCACCTCGCGACGGTGGCCTCCCACCCCGTGACAGCGGCCTCCCGCCCCGCGACGGCGACCGACCGTCCCATGACAGCCGCCGCTCGCCCTACGACAGCGACCGGCCGCCCTACGACAGCGAGGACACCGCCCGCTGGGCCCCCGAGCCCGACAAACGCCCCGGTCGCACCGCGTTCCAGCGCGACCGCGCCCGGGTGCTGCACTCCTCCGCCCTGCGCCGCCTCGCGGGCAAGACCCAGGTCGTGGAGCCCGGCGCGCGGGGGCGGGCGTGGGACGCCAGCCCCCGCACCCGGCTGACCCACTCCCTGGAGTGCGCGCAGGTGGGCCGGGAGCTGGGCGCGGCGCTCGGCTGCGACCCCGATCTGGTCGAGGCCGCCTGCCTCTCGCACGACATGGGCCACCCCCCGTTCGGCCACAACGGGGAAGCCGTCCTCAACGACATCGCCAAGGACTGCGGCGGCTTCGAGGGCAACGCCCAGTCGCTGCGCCTGCTGACCCGTATCGAACCCAAGCGGTTCGTTCACGCTGCCGACGGCACGCCGGTCAGCGTCGGCCTCAACCTCACCCGGGCCGCGCTGGACGCCGCCACCAAGTACCCCTGGCCGCGCGGCGCGCACCCCACCGACCCCTCCTCGGTGAAGTTCGGGGTGTACGAGGACGACCTGCCCGTCTTCACCTGGTTCCGCGAGGGCGCCCCCGGCCGGCGGACCTGCTTCGAGGCACAGGTGATGGACTGGTCGGACGACGTGGCCTACTCGGTCCACGACCTGGAGGACGGGCTGCACGCCGGGCATATCGACCCGGCGGCGCTGCTCTCCGACACCGAGCGGGCCGGGATATGGCAGGTCGCCGCCGGACGGTACGCGCCCGCCGGCACCGACCCCGCCGAACTCTCCGCCGCCCTCGACCGGCTGCTCGACCAGGAGTGGTGGCCCCACCACTACGACGGCTCGGCGGTCGCCCAGGCCCGGCTCAAGGACGCCACGAGCCAGCTGATCGGCCGTTTCTGTCTGGCCGCCGAGACCGCCACCCGGGACGCGTACGGTACGGGACGCCTCACCCGCTACGCCGCCGGGCTGGTGGTGCCCCGGGAGACCCGGCTGGAGTGCGCGGCGCTCAAGGCCGTCGCGGACCTGTATGTGATGCGGCGCCCCGACCAGGAGGAGCTCCGCGCCGACCAGCGGATCGTCCTCGCCGAACTGGCCGAGCTGCTGGCCGCCCGCGCGCCCCGGAGCCTGGACCCTCAGTTCCGGGCCCTGTTCGACGCGGCACAGGACGACCGGGCACGCGCTCGGGTGATTGTGGACCAGCTGGCCTCCCTCACCGACGCCGCCGCGCTCACCCTCCACGCGCAGCTCACGGGCGAACGCTGAGCCGGGCGTCCCGTCAGCGGGGACGGACGGGCGGGACACGCCGGGGGGACTCCCTCTTCCGCCATCACGCTCCGTGCGGGACGCTCCCCTGAAGGCCCTGGCGGGAGCGGGCCCGGTGGACCCGGCGGGCGGCGCGGTGAGCCCTCGGCCACCGCCGCGGAGCAGCACCCGCGGCGGCACGCCGGAGCAGTACCCGAAGCAGCAGGCGCGGCGGCATCTCGGAGCAGTACCCGAGCAGCACCCGCGGCAGTACCCCAGAGCAGCATCCGAAGGACAGCAGAAGCGGAAGCGGTACCAAGAGGAGGCAGCAAGTGGTCGACGGACACCAGACATTCGTCATCGTCGGCGGTGGTCTCGCCGGGGCGAAGGCCGCCGAGACCCTCCGGTCCGAGGGATTCACCGGCAGAGTGATCCTCATCGGCGACGAACGCGACCACCCCTATGAACGGCCGCCCCTGTCCAAGGGCTATCTCCAGGGCAAGGAGGACCGCGACAGCGTCTTCGTCCATGAGCCCGGGTGGTACGCCCAGGCCGATGTGGAACTGCACCTCGGCCAGATGGTCGTCGCCATCGACCGGGCCGCGAAGTCCGTCCGCCTCGGCGACGGGACCGTCCTCACCTACGACAAGCTGCTGCTCGCCACCGGCGCCGAGCCGCGCCGCCTCACCATCCCCGGCACCGGGCTGGCCGGGGTGCACCATCTGCGCCGGCTCGCCCACGCCGACCGGCTGCGCCAGACCCTCGCCGCGCTCGGCCGGGACAACGGCCACCTGGTGATCGCGGGCGCCGGATGGATCGGCCTGGAGGTCGCCGCGGCGGCCCGCGGCTACGGCGCGGAGGTCACCGTCGTCGAACCCGAGCCCTGCCCGCTGCACCAGGTCGTCGGCCCGGAACTGGGCCAGATCTTCGCCGACCTCCACGGCGGCCACGGCGTCCGCTTCCACTTCGGCGCCCGGCTGACCGAGATCACCGGCCAGGACGGCATGGTGCTCGCGGTCCGCACCGACGACGGCGAGGAGCACCCCGCCCACGCCGTCCTCGCCGCCGTCGGGGCCGCCCCGCGCACCGCCCTCGCCGAGGCCGCCGGGCTGACCCTCGCCGACCGGGAGTACGGCGGCGGGATCGCCGTCGACGCCTCGCTGCGCACCTCGGACCCCGACATCTACGCGGCGGGCGACGTCGCCGCGGCCGACCACCCCCTCCTCGGCACCCGGCTGCGCGTGGAGCACTGGGCCAACGCCCTCAACGGCGGCCCGGCCGCCGCGCGCGCCATGCTCGGGCAGGAGGTCTCCTACGACCGGGTGCCGTACTTCTTCTCCGACCAGTACGACGTCGGTCTCGAGTACTCCGGCTGGGCCCCGGCGGGCTCCTATGACCAGGTGGTGATCCGGGGGGACGCCGGGAAGCGGGAGTTCATCGCGTTCTGGCTGAAGGAGGGGCGGGTGCTGGCGGGGATGAACGTGAACGTGTGGGATGTCACGGGGCCGATCCAGGCCCTGATCCGCTCGGGCGTCCCCGTCTCCCCCGACACCCTCGGCGACCCCACCACCCCGCTCCCGGCCCCTCCCTCCTGACCCAGGCCCGCCGACCGGCCCACAGGCCCCCACCTGTGGGCCCACGGCGAGGGCCGGGCCCGGTCCGGGGGGTTTGCGCACAGGCGGGGAGAGGGACGCGCGGGTCACCGTAGACTTCACGCGTGGCTGGCAGGATCAACGATGACGACGTGAAGGCGGTACGGGACGCGGTCCCGATCGACGCCGTCGTGTCCGACTACCTCCAGCTCCGCAACGCCGGTGGCGGCAATCTCAAGGGCCTCTGCCCCTTCCATGACGAGAAGTCCCCGTCCTTCCAGGTCAGCCCCAGCAAGGGTCTCTTCCACTGCTTCGGCTGCCAGGAGGGCGGGGACACCATCGCCTTCGTGATGAAGATCGACCATCTCACCTTCTCGGAGACGGTCGAGCGGCTCGCCGCCACGGCGGGCATCACGCTCCGCTACGAGGAGGGCGGCTACAACCCCAGTCATCAGCGGGGCGAGCGGATCCGGCTGGTCGAGGCGCACAAGGTGGCCGCGCAGTTCTATGTGGAGCGGCTGGAGAACGACGCGGAGGCGGAGACCGGCCGCGCCTTCCTCGCCGAGCGCGGTTTCGATCATGCCGCCGCCCAGCATTTCGGTGTCGGCTACAGCCCTCAGGGCTGGGACCATCTGACCCGTTTTCTGCGCGGCAAGGGCTTCAGCGACAAGGAGCTGATCCTCTCGGGGCTGTCCCAGGAGGGCCGCCGGGGGCCCATCGACCGCTTCCGGGGGCGGCTGATGTGGCCGATCCGCGATATCTCCGGCGATGTGGTCGGCTTCGGCGCCCGCAAGCTCTACGAGAGCGACAACGGCCCGAAGTATCTGAACACCCCCGAGACGGCGATCTACAAGAAGTCGCAGGTGCTGTACGGCATCGACCTGGCCAAGAAGGAGATCGCCAGGACCCGGCGGGCCGTCGTGGTCGAGGGGTACACGGACGTGATGGCCTGCCATCTGGCGGGTGAGACGACCGCCATCGCGACGTGTGGCACCGCGTTCGGCGGCGATCACATCAAGATCCTGCGGCGGCTGCTGATGGACAACGCCACCGCCGAGGTGATCTTCACCTTCGACGGGGACGCGGCGGGTCAGAAGGCCGCGCTGCGGGCCTTCGAGGACGACCAGAAGTTCGCGGCCGAGACCTCCATCGCGATCACTCCGGGCGGGATGGACCCGTGTGATCTGCGGCTGGCCGAGGGTGACGTGGCCGTGCGGACGCTGGTGGAGAGCCGCACCCCGCTGTTCGAGTTCGCCATCCGCCAGCTGGTGGCCCGGCACAATCTGGAGACTCCGGCGGGGCGGGCCGCCGCGCTCGACGAGGCCGCCCCCATCGTCGCGGCCATCAAGAACGTGGCGATCCAGCATGAGTCCGCCGTCCAGCTGGCGGGCATCGTGGGCATCCTGGACACCCAGTTCGTGGTCAAGCGGGTGGCCCAGCTGGCCCGCTGGGCCCGGGACCGTGGCGGTCGCGGCCCGGCTCCGTCCCGTACCGACGGGGGCCGTGGGGCGGGCCGTCAAGGTGGCGGGGGGGAGCAGCTCCGGGCCCCGGCCGTGGCCGCGGGGCCCGCGCTGAATCTGCGCAACCCCGTCCACCGGACCGAGCGCGAGCTGCTGAAGCTGGCGCTCCAGTATCCGCAGCTGGTCTCCCCGGCCTTCGACGCCTACGGGGTGGACGAGTTCACCGCCCCGCCGTACGCCCTGGTCCGGCAGACCATCGCCGAGGCGGGCGGCGCCGAGCAGGGGGCGCTGGACGGGGCGGGCTATCTGGCCCTGGTCCGGGACGCGGCCCCCGATGACACCGTACGGGCGCTGGTGACCGAGCTGGCCGTGGAGGCCGTGCACGCCAAGGCCGTCGACGAGATCTACGCGGGCACCCAGCTGGTCCAGGTCCGTATCCGTGCCGTGGACCGCAGGATCGCCGAGGTCCAGGGCAATCTCACCCGCCTCGGCAACAACGCCGACCCCGCCCACCACACCGCCGTGCAGAACGAGCTGTGGGTGCTCCAGCAGTACAGCCAGTCGCTGCGGCTGCACGGCGCCGCCGCGCTGTAGGACGGCAGCGCCCGCTTCCCCGGCCCGGTAACCGCCCGGTCACGTACCGGACGCAAAAAGTCCTCGCACGCCCCTCGTGGCGGCTGTGTGTCGTACTCCACACTGGGGGCGGTGCCTGAGTCCTCGGAGCGCGGCCGGTCCACCACCGTCGGTGGGCCGCTCATCCCCGCGGATCCGCTCATCGTGTACGGGACGGACAGCGGCCCGGCCGCCGACGTCCCGCTGCCGCACGTCCCCGATTCGGCAGCGATCACCCTGGAGGTCGCCCCCGTGCAGACCCAGACCCTGACCGAGCCCCCGGCCGAGGCCGCCGGGCCGCTGGCCGTCCCCCTGACCGAGGGCGGGCCGGAGCGTGGGGCCGAACCCGCCGCGCTGACGGCCGTCCCCCCGCAGACCCTGCCCCCGCACCATCCCGAGAGCCTGCCGACCGCCCCGGCCGTACCGGTGGAGGCGGACCAGCCGGTCAGGCCGGCCCGCTCCTCCCGTACCGAGACGGCGGGGCCCTCCTCGGACCTCTTCCGCCAGTATCTGCGGGAGATCGGCCGGATCCCGCTGCTCACCGCCGTGGAGGAGGTGGAACTGGCCCGACGGGTCGAGGCCGGGCTCTTCGCCGAGGAGAAGCTGGGCAACACCCCCGACATCAACAACTCCCGGCTCGCGGTGGATCTGGACCGGCTGGTCGTGCTGGGCCGGATGGCCAAGCGGCGGCTGATCGAGGCGAACCTGCGGCTGGTGGTCTCCGTCGCCAAGCGCTATGTCGGCCGGGGTCTGACCATGCTCGACCTGGTCCAGGAGGGCAATCTGGGGCTGATCCGGGCGGTCGAGAAGTTCGACTACGCCCGGGGCTACAAGTTCTCGACGTACGCGACCTGGTGGATCCGGCAGGCGATGTCCCGGGCCCTGGCCGACCAGGCCCGCACCATCCGGGTCCCGGTCCATGTGGTGGAACTGATCAACCGGGTGGTCCGGGTCCAGCGCCGGATGCTCCAGGAGCGCGGCTACGAGCCGACGCCCGAGGAGGTCGCCCTCCAGCTCGATCTGCCGCCCGAGCGGGTCAGCGAGGTCCTGCGGCTGGCCCAGGAGCCGGTCTCCCTCCACGCCCCGGTGGGCGAGGAGGACGATGTGGCCCTCGGTGATCTGATCGAGGACGGGGACGCCGCCTCCCCGGTGGAGTCCGCCGCCTTCCTGCTGCTGCGGGAACACCTGGAGGCGGTGCTCTCCACGCTCGGTGAGCGCGAGCGCAAGGTGGTGCAGCTGCGCTACGGGCTGGCGGACGGCAGGCCGCGCACCCTGGAGGAGATCGGCCGGATCTTCGGGGTGACCCGGGAACGGATCCGCCAGATCGAGTCCAAGACCCTCAACAAACTGCGCGACCACGCCTTCGCCGACCAGCTCCGGGGCTATCTCGACTGACCGCCGCCCGGTATGACCGGTACCGTCCGGCGGCCGGGAACGGACGGGTTCCCGTCCCGGGACCGACCGGCGGGAGCGGGGCCGATGGCGCGGACCGGGCGGATCCGCCGCCCGGCCGCGCGGAGCGCCGACCACCCTGCCCCGCCCCGCCCCCGTACCGCGCCGAACGACCCGTCACTCCACCTCCGCCACCGCCTGCGCGAACTGCGCCTGGTACAGCCGGGCGTAGGCGCCGTCGACCGTCAGCAGCTCCTCATGGGTGCCCTGCTCGACGATCGAGCCGTTCTCCATCACCAGGATCACGTCCGCGTCGCGCACGGTGGAGAGCCGGTGGGCGATGACGAAGCTGGTACGGCCGTGGGAGAGCCGTGCCATCGCCTTCTGGATCAGCACCTCCGTACGGGTGTCGACCGAGCTGGTGGCCTCGTCCAGCACCAGGATCACCGGGTCGGAGAGGAAGGCCCGCGCGATCGTGATGAGCTGCTTCTCGCCCGCGCTCACCCCCGACCCCTCGTCGTCGATCACCGTGTCATAGCCGCCGGGCAGGGTCCGGATGAACCGGTCGGCGTGGGCGGCCCGGGCCGCCTCCTCGATCTCCTCCTGGGTGACCGGGCGGGTGGTGCCGTAGGCGATGTTCTCGGCGATCGTGCCGCCGAAGAGCCAGGTGTCCTGGAGCACCATGCCGATGCCGGACCGCAGCTCCTCGCGGGACAGTTCGGTCACATCGACACCGTCGAGGCAGATCCGGCCGCCGGTCACGTCGTAGAACCGCATCAGCAGATTGACCAGGGTGGTCTTGCCCGCGCCGGTGGGCCCGACGATCGCGACGGTCTGGCCCGGCTCCACCCGCAGCGAGAGGCCCTCGATCAGCGGCTTCTCCGGCTCGTACCGGAAGGAGACCTGCTCCAGTTCGACGCGTCCGGCGGGGCGCGGCGGGTCCTGCCGGGCCGCGCGGTCGGGGGACTGCTCCTCGGCGTCCAGCAGCTCGAAGACCCGCTCGGCGGAGGCGATACCGGACTGGACCAGATTGGCCATCGACGCCACCTGGGTCAGCGGCATGGAGAACTGCCGGGAGTACTGGATGAACGCCTGGACATCACCGATCGACAGCGTCCCGGACGCCACCCGCAGCCCGCCGACCACGGCCACCAGCACATAGTTGATGTTGGAGACGAAGAACATCAGCGGCTGCATGAGCCCGCTGGTGAACTGGGCCTTGTAGGCGGCCTCGTACAGCGCCTCGTTCTCCTCGGCGAAGGCGCGCGCCGACTCCTCCCGGCGGCCGAAGACGGTCACCAGCGTATGGCCGGTGTACATCTCCTCCACATGGGCGTTGAGCCTGCCGGTGGTCTGCCACTGGCGGACGAAGTGCGGCTGGGAGCGCCGCCCCACCCGGGTCGCCACCACCACCGACAGCGGCACCGTCACCAGGGCCACCAGCGCCAGCAGCGGGGAGATCCAGAACATCATCACCAGCACACCCACGATGGTCAGCAGCGAGTTGATCATCTGCCCCATCGTCTGCTGGAGGGACTGGGAGAGGTTGTCGATGTCGTTGGTGACCCGGCTGAGCACCTCGCCGCGCTGGGCCCGGTCGAGGTACGACAGCGGCAGCCGGGCCATCTTGGCCTGCACGTCCTCGCGCAACCGGTACATGGTCCGGTTGATGACCGTGGTCGCCAGCCTGGCGGAGACCAGGGCCAGCAGCCCGCCGAGGGCGAAGAGCACCGTCGCCACCAGCAGCACCTCGCCGACGGCCCCGAAGTCGATGCCCCGCCCGGGGGTGAAGTCGACCGCGGAGAGCATGTCGGCCAGCCCGTCGTCACCGCGCGCCCGCAGCCCGGCGATGGCCTCCGCCTTGCTGGTGCCCTCGGACATCCGCCGGCCCACCACCCCGGCGAAGACCAGGTCGGTCGCCTTGCCGAGCACCCAGGGCCCGATCACCGAGGTCGCCACGGACAGCACGCCCGCCGTGAGCATCCACCACAGCAGCACCCGGTCCGGCGCCAGCCGTCTCAGCAGCCGCTTCAGGGAGCCGGTGAAGTCCATCGACCGGTCGGCCGGCCCCACCATGATCCGCCCGCCGGGTCCGCTCACCCGGGCGCCCGCGCCCTGCCCGCTCACGCCGCCTCCGCCTCGGTCAGCTGGGAGAGGACGATCTCGCGGTAGGTGCCGTCGCCCTCCATCAGTTCATGGTGGGTGCCGGTGGCCACGACCCGCCCCTCGTCCAGGACCACGATCCGGTCGGCGTTACGGATGGTGGCGACCCGCTGGGCCACGATCACCACGGTCGCCTCGGCGGTCTCCCGCGCCAGCGCCGACCGCAGGGCCGCGTCGGTGGCGTAGTCGAGGGCCGAGAAGGAGTCGTCGAAGAGGTAGATCTCCGGCCGCTGCACCAGGGTCCGCGCGATGGCCAGCCGCTGGCGCTGGCCACCGGAGACATTGGTTCCGCCCTGGGAGATCGGCGCGTGAAGACCGCCGTCGAGCGATCGTACGAAGTCGGCCGCCTGCGCGGTCTCCAGCGCCCGCCACAGCTCCTCGTCGCCGGCGTCCGGGTCCCCGTACCGCAGATTGGTGGCGACGGTGCCGGAGAAGAGGTACGGGCGCTGGGGGACCAGACCCACGGTCCGCGCGGTGAGCACGGGGTCGAGCCGCCGCACGTCGACCCCGTCCACCAGCACCTCGCCGCCGGTCGCGTCGAAGAGCCGGGGCACCAGCGAGAGCAGGGTGGACTTGCCGCTCCCGGTCGACCCGATGATCGCGGTCGTCTCCCCGGGGCGCGCCACCAGGGACACCTCCCGCAGCACGGGCTCCTCGGCACCCGGATAGCGGAACTCGACGCCCCGCAGCTCCAGCCGCCCCCGCTGGTCCAGGGTCCGCACCGGGTCGACCGGGGGCACCACGCTGGACTCGGTGTCGAGCACCGCCTGGATCCGCTCGGCGCAGACCTCGGCGCGCGGCACCATCATGAACATGAAGGTGGCCATCATCACGGCCATCACGATCTGGAGCAGATAGGCGAGGAAGGCCGTCAGTGCCCCGATCTGCATCGCGCCGCTGTCGATCCGCTGGGCGCCGAACCAGACGACGGCGACGGAGGAGACGTTCACGACCGTCAGCACGGTCGGGAACATCAGCACCATCAGCCGTCCGGTGCGCAGGGAGACGTCCGTCAGCTCCGCGTTGGCCTCGCGGAATCGTTCCTTCTCGTACTCATCGCGGACAAACGCCCGGATGACCCGGATCCCGGTGATCTGCTCCCGCAGCACCCGGTTCACCGTGTCCAGCCGCTCCTGCATGATCCGGAAGAGCGGATGCATCCGGGAGACGATCACCGCCACCGAGATCCCGAGCACCGGCACCACCGCCAGCAGCACCGCCGACAGCGCGATGTCCTGGCCGAGCGCCATCACGATGCCCCCGACACACATGATCGGCGCGGAGACCAGCAGGGTGAACGCCATCAGCACCAGCATCTGCACCTGCTGGACGTCATTGGTGGTCCGGGTGATCAGCGAGGGGGCACCGAAACGCCCCACCTCACGCGAGGAGAACCGCTGCACCCGGTCGAAGACCCCCGCCCGCACATCCCGCCCCACGGCGGCGGCCGTGCGCGCGCCGAGATAGACGGCCCCCACATTGCACACCACCTGCGCCAGGCTGACGGCGACCATCACCCCACCGATCCGCAGGATGTGGCCGGTGTCTCCCTTGACCACGCCGTTGTCGATGATGTCGGCGTTGAGGGTCGGCAGATAGAGGCTGGCGCTGGTCTGCAGCAGCTGCAACAGGACCAGCAGGGCGATCGTTCTCTTGTACGGGCGCAAGTACGTCCGTAGCAGTCGTATCAGCACGTGCGCTGTCACTCCGGCTCGGCAGAGGGGGGACGTCGGGGGCCCATCCATCTTGCGTCACCGCGCGCCGGAATCCCCACCCGTTTCCGCCAAACCCAAGTCAAGCCCGCCCGCCCCCCACCCCAAGGAACCCCCTGCGGCGGATCCACCCCCGGCGGCCGAATGGGGGACCTCCGCCCTGGGTTCCCGGTGACCGGCTCCGTGCGTGGGCCTACTGGCGAGCAGCTCCGCGCAGATCCTCGCCCGGGTTCCCCGTGCGAGCCCCGCCACCGGATTCGCTCAAGGTGCTCTGCCGGTGAGTAGCTCCGTGTGACGGTTCGCTCTACCCGAGGTCGGTTCTGAGCCAAAGGGGCGCGTCGAGTTCTCAGGTGAGTCGCGCGGAAGCCGCGAGGTACGAGCGGCTGAGCACGTCGCGCCTGAGAATCTCGACTAGAGCGCCCCGGAGGCGAAGAACCGCTTAAAGAAAAGCACCAGGATGCAGTTGGTCGCGGGTCGCGGTGTACTGCTGGCGGATGGCCTGGCCGACGGGGAGGTCGTCGCCCGGTTCCAGCACCTGGACGGCGGCGTCCCGCCAGGGTGGCGGGGAGGTCGGGGAGAGGGTGCCCTGGGAGACGCCGAGCGCCCAGGCGGCCTGTCGGGCCGCGCCGAGTGCCGCGTAGTCGGCGGGCTGGGGCACCAGGACCTGGGCGCCGAAGATCGCGGGGGCGGCCGCGCGGATGGCGGGCAGGGCCGCGCTGGCGCCGAGCAGGAAGACCCGTCGTACCTCGACTCCGCGTCCCCGCAGCACGTCGAGGGCGTCGGCGAGCGAGCAGAGCATGCCTTCGAAGGCGGCCCGCGCCAGGTGTTCCGGTTTCATCGATTCCCGGCGGAGTCCGCTGAGGGTGCCCGCGGTGTGGGGCAGCCGGGGGGTGCGCTCGCCTTCCAGGTAGGGCAGCAGGACCAGTCCGCAGGCGCCGGGGGTCGACTTCATGGCGAGGTCGGAGAGGCTCTCCAGATCGTCCACCCCGAGCAGTTCGGCGGTGCCGCGCAGGGCCCGTACGGCGTTGAGGGTGTGGACCACCGGCAGGTGCATCCCGGTGGCGTCCGCGTATGACGTGATCATTCCGCTGGGGTCGGCGAGGGCTTCGTGGTGGACGGCCATGACCGAGCCGGAGGCTCCCAGGGAGATCACGGCGTCGCCGGGCGCGACGCCGAGGCCGAGGGCGGCGGCCATGGTCTCGCCGGTCCCGGCCGAGATCAGCAGTCCTTCCGGGGTGGTGCCCGCGGCCTCGGCGGGGCCGAGTACCTCGGGGAGCAGGCACTGGTGTCCGAGGGCCAGCTCGACCAGGTCGGGCCGGTAGGCGCCGGTCCCGGCGGACCAGTAGCCGGTGCCGGAGGCCCCGCCCCGGTCGGTGGTGCGGCGGTGCGGGCGTCCCAGCAGCTGCCAGACCAGCCAGTCGTGGGGCTGGAGCAGGGTGGCGACCCGGTGTGCGGCCTCGGGTTCGCTCTGGGCGAGCCAGCGCAGCCGGGCGACGGGGTGGTTGGCCTGGGGCACCGAGCCGACGGCCTCGGCCCAGGCCTGGCGTCCGCCGAGCGCGTCGATCAGGTCCGCGGCGGCGACCTGGGCCCGCTTGTCGCCGCCGACGAGCGCGGGACGGGCGGGGGCGCCGCCTTGGTCCAGGGGGATGAGCCCCTGCTGTGCGGAGACCCCGATCGCCTGGACGCCTTCGAGGAGTCCACCGCCCGCGGCTTCGCCGAGGGAGAGCAGCCAGGCTTGTGGATCGACGTCGCCCGCCTTGGCGTCGACGGGGTGGGGCGCGTACCCCTGTCTCAGCACGGCGCCCGTGTCCGCGTCACAGACAACGATCTGTGTGAACGCAGACGAACTGTCCAATCCGGCGACTATCCCCATGGGGAGAGATTCTGCCCCACGGGGCGCCGCCCTCGGCGTCAGGTCCCACGCCGGGTGCTCCGGGAGCCTCAGGTGTTGGTGGTGCCCCAGTCGTCCCCGGTGTCCCCGCCGCGTTCGCGCAGGGAACGGACCCGGTCCGCCACGGAGGCGGGTACCCGGTCGCCGACCTTGTCACTGACGGCGTGCAGCGCCTTCCCCGCGGCCTGGCGCCCGCTGAGGGCCGCCGACTCGGCGGCGTTGCGCACGGCGGGGTTCTGGGAGATCTGGCGCGCGGACTTCTTGAGCTGTTCATACCGCTCGCGTCCGGCCCGTGTGCCGATCACGTAACCCACGGCGAGCCCGAGGACGAACGTGAGCTTGTACCGCATGGCGCTGCCACCTTCCCTGACGTACGTCGGTGCCTGCCCGCCTACCCCGCGAGGCCGCTGATCACCCGGCCCCCGAACCGATTGGCGGAGCACCCCCCTGCTTGCGCTAATGTATGTGTCGCAGCGAGCGCACGCCCTCCGGAACGCACCGGCCGGGTCTGTTCGAGGCACTTTCCCCTGTAGCTCAATTGGCAGAGCAGCCGGCTGTTAACCGGCAGGTTACTGGTTCGAGTCCAGTCGGGGGAGCGCGATCCCCTGTAGCTCAATTGGCAGAGCATTCGGCTGTTAACCGGAGGGTTGCTGGTTCGAGTCCAGCCGGGGGAGCAGAGCGAAATGGGACCCCTTGAGGGTCCTTTTTCGTGTGCTTCGTGTGTTCTGCACGACATCGGGAACCGGGTCCGGGGTGGCGCGGTCCTGGTGGTTGGGCGTTGCCGACCATCCGGAGCAGGAGATCGTATGAGCGGCTATGCTGCGGCACACGGCGCGCACATTTGTGCGCGACGCGCCGTTAGGGGCGGTAGCTCAGCCGGTTAGAGCAGCGGACTCATAATCCGTCGGCCGTGGGTTCGAGTCCCACCCGCCCCACCGCGCAAGTGGTTCGAGAGAATCGTTCTGACCAGCACTTTCGTCTGGTCGGGGCGATCTCTGGAGGATCTTGGCGGCCCGTACCCGGGCCGTCCCGGTCATGTTTTCATGATCGGCAGGACAAATTCGGGACGCGGGTCACGCGGCGGGTCGCAGCTCCTCGTCCGGGTTGTCGTCGTCGGCATCCGGTTGTGCCTCCTGGGCCTCCTGCTCCTCGGGCGCCGCATGGTCTGCGGGGGCAGCGTTTCCGGACCGCGGCACGACGGCAATCGTGGACTCGGCTTCAGCGGTCATCAGCTGAGGCAGGACGCTCGTGTAGGTGTCCGACGTGATCTGTCGGTTGCTGTGCCCCAGCCGCTCCTGGACGACCTTGATGTCGGCTCCACCAAGCAGTGCCAGCGTCGCCGACAGGTGCCGTGTGTCGTGAAGGCGGACCGGCGGCAGGCCGGACAGCTCGACAAGTCGCTGGAACCGACGGCTTACCCAGTCAGGGTGGAGGGACTCGCCGTTCTCATGGGTCCAGACCCGATTGGTCTCGACCCACGCCTCTTCGCCAGACCACTGCTCGCGCTCCTTCCCCTGGGTGAGTCGCCACGCTGCCCACAGTGCGCACGTCAGTGAGTCGAGCGTCACAGTGCGCACACTGTCCTGCTTCGGGGCCTCGGCGTATAGCCGGTAGGCGACTTCGACGATCTGCGCGGAGATACGGAACCACGAGCCGGACAGGCTGACCTCGGTCCATGGCAATGCGCACATCTCGCCACGCCGGGGGCCGCGGAAGATGAATCCGTGCCACATGGCGCAGAGCCGGTCATCTGCCACGAAGTCGAGGAACTGGCCGGTTTGCTCCGGGGTCCAGACCATGACGGGGCTGGGCTTCTCACCCGTGCGCTTCCAGTACTCGACCCGCTCCGGGGTCCAGACCAACGCCTTGGGCCGCTTCGCGGGCGGTAGCTCGACGAGCGAGGCCAGGTTGGTCGCGTAGTCGCCGCGCTTCATGCCGCTGCCCAGGAACGAGCTGAGCGTCGCGTTGATGCGGTGCATCGTCGCGGCGTTGGTGATCTTCTTCTTGCCCTTCTGGCCCTCGCGGAGGGCGGCATTGGCGTCCAGGTAGGCCCGGCGCGCGCTGCGGCGCTCCTCACCCTTTCCAGCGGCGCGGACCCATGCTGTGTGAGCAGCATCACGAGCCTCTTGCAGTTCGATCACTCTGGCGTGGTGGAGTAGGCGCTCGGCGTTCTCCCGCTCGATCGCGTCGTACATGGCTTCCACGTGGCGCAGCTTGAGGTCTCGCCGCTTGATGTGCCCGAGGTGTGGTTCGAGGTAGAGCCTGACGTGATCCTCGTACCCGTGCAGGGTCGTACGGGCCAGGGCCTTCTTCCTCTTGAGCCATGCGTGCAGGTCCTCGCCCACGGTGGCCTTGCTGAGGATGTCGACGCCGCCCAGGATCCGGCGGTATGCCTCCTCCGCCTTGGTCTTCGCCTCGTCCTTCGTGGCGAATCCACCCTTGCGGTCGCGCTGACGGGTTCCGCCCTCGCCCGGTTCGAGTTCGAAGTAGTAGTACCAAGTGCCGTGGCCCTTCTTGCCGGCCAGGAGTTCAGGGCACTTCGCGCCGAGCTTGCGGAGCTTCGGGGCGCCTTTACTGTCGAGTATCGGAGCGCCGTCGGCGTCCAAGACTGGCCCTCGGCAGGCGCACTGCCGCTTGTAGCTGGGGTCGAACATGAGCATCCCTTCGCGTGGTCACTGGATCGGCTTGTTGTAGATCTTTGCCGAACCGATGTCCCATCTTGCCCCAACACTCCAGTGTTGGCGTATCCTTAAGTCACGTTGGCGTGGGGGAGATCGCGACAACGAAGATGACAAGCAACGACGCTTCAGCCGAAGGGTCCAGGGTCAGAGCCATGACTCAGGGCGAGCTGCTGGCGCTGCCGCCGACCGTGTCTGTGTCGACGGCAGCGCGAGCACTGGGTATCGGGGTGCACAAGGCATACGGACTGATCAAGGTTGGGGCTTTCCCCGTGCAGACCCTCACCTTGGGCGGCACGGTGAAAGTCCCTACCGCTGCTCTGTGGAGAGTCCTGGAGGTGACTCCACCGGAGCAGTGATCTTCGGCCTCCTGGGTGCACCCGCCTTCCCAGGGCAACCCCCCCCGCGAGGGCAGTGGCCTAGGATCGGACGGCTAGGGGCGCATGAGGAGAATGGACGGGCCCGCATGCCACGGCTCTACGGTTTCGAGGACATGTCACGTCGCCGTTTGCGGGACGACGAAGTCGACGCGGTACGGCAGATGGCGGCCCGTGCCCTTGCAGGTCAGTCCGACATGGATGTCGCCGTGTGGGCGAACGCCGTCGGCTACCGGGGGACCATGGGCGGCGAGTGGAGGGACGCTTCAGTCGGGCGGCTCTTTGCCAACCCTGCCATTGCGGGGTTGAGGTATGACGACGACGGGGAACTCGTCGACGCCGATCATCCAGGGATGATCGAGCCCGAAGAGTTCAAATCTCTTCAGCAGCGGAAGTCGCAAAAGCGCGCTCCACAAAATGACGCCCACGATTATCTGCTAGCCGACGGCGACAGTACATGCGGAAACTGCTCGCGCTCATTTGAAGGGGCTCGCAATAATGCCGGGACGCCGGGATATAGGTGCCGCCCGAAGGATAAGTCCGGGCATGGTGGTTGTGGCGAGGTGCGGATAGACAGCGAACTGCTAGACACCTATGTCGGTGAGTATGTAGTGGCAGAAATACTTAAGCCTGGAATTCGAGCGCAGATCTCCAGGGCGCAGGAGTCGGTCCGCGTTCAGGTGGAAAAGCTGAAGAAGGACATTAAAGAGCTGGAGGGCCGCCGCGACGAGGCGGCGACCCTCTATGCCTCTCGAAGTATCAGTAGAGAGGCTTTCGTGGTGGTTGAGAACCAAGTAGCCGCAGAGATTAAGGAAGCCAAGGCGCGGCTTCGGTATGCGGAGCAAATGGCGAATTTCTCGCTGGGGGATGCTGAGGACCTTGTGAGGTGGTGGAATACCGCGCCGACCGCTTCGAAGAAGGCGATCATCAAGTTGCTTCTGGAAGGCATCGTGGTCTTCCGTGCGAGTGCGCGTGGCATCCGTACCATTGAGCCTGGGCGTGTTGTGCTCCGGTGGCGGAAGCTCGCCAGTATCTCGGTTTGAGGCTTACGCCCCTGCCTTCCGGCCCGAAAGCCTCTTGCCTACCATGGCCATGGTCAGCCCCGTGATCAACGCAACCACGGCGAGGCCAGCCAGCGCGGGGGAGACGATCTCCTCGATGCGGAGCGGCCAAGGGTGTTGCAGGTAGTACGTCACCAGGTACGACCCCTTGCTGACCGCGTAGGCGACACCCAGCACCGCCGCAATCGCGGATGTGGCCAGACCGCGGGCGATCCAGACGTGCTTACCCTGCCGCGCAGCCAGGGCCATTCCGGAGCAGAGAAAAGCGATTTCGCCGCACGTGATGGCCACGTATCCCAGATAGATCAGCAGGTACACCGTGATTCCTGGAACCGACGCGAACTCGGTGGTGAACTCGACGCTCTCACTTGTCGCCGCGACGAAGAGAGGCAGCATCGCGGCGAGGACGCAGACCATAAGAGCCATGCGGGCGTACAGACTGGCCTTCATCACTTCTTGGTTGTAGGACCAGTCCACCAGCATGAGTTGCAGGCTTCCGCACCACAAGACGGCGCAAAGATGTGCCCCGATCTTGGCCGCATTGTTCATCCCTGTCAGTGACTCTACGAGGGATTCCACCGCTGGAATGGCGAAGGCCACGCCCACGGTGCATACACCGAAGGCCGCAGTGCGTGCAATGCGGGCGATTCGGTATTCGGGGCGGATCCGCTGCCTCCACGCTTCCCGGGCTGAAAGCCCCGCGCCTACGATCCCGACGAATACGCACAAGCCGAACACGACGCCGTCCATTACTCAGTTTCCTTCCAGATCGGCGACAGCCCGCTCGGCTGCTTCGTCGAAGCTAAGCCGCCTACGTCGGCCGGGTCGCGGCCGGTCGGAGGTGGGAAGCGGGTCTGGAACTTCTGGCACGCTGAGGTCGAGGCCGTGGCGCGATCGGATTTCACGGGCGGCTTCCAGAAGTTCGGCAGCTCCGTCGGCGCCTAGGTCGTGTATAAGGCGCAGAGCTTCGCGGGCGTCTTGGTGCTCTTCGTAGGCGCGCAGGGAGGTCAGGCCGTTGTACCCCGGCAGGAGAAAAGCTACCGGAGATTTTAGTGCCCTTCCGAGGCCCACCATCTGTGAGGTGGTTGGGTTGCCTTTAGTCCCATTTAGAAGCTCATTCACCACTTGATGCGTCATCGCCGGTTTCCCCCCTGGGGTTTCGGCGGTGGCGGCCGAGATGGCGCGCGCGCTCAGGGCCTGTCCGTCCGCCCCGCGTGCGGCGCGCACGAGGATGGCGAGCTTGCTGGACAGGGAAATGTCCGAGCCGATCGGCATGGACTAATGCTCCTTCGGTGGTGCTGGGGCGGCGTCGACGGCTGGGCCAGTGTGCCGCACTAGCCTATTGTCTAGATTGGTTGACAATCAGTCACCACCCCAGCAAGATCGTGTGGGGGATGTGAACGTAGGGCGGCGCTTCGGGTGTGCGCCGACCTCGCTATGCGCCGACCAGGGGAGCGCGATCGGAGTCGTGGCCGTGTTCAAGGTGTGCCTTTACTTATGCAGTGTTGGACATAAATGACCTCCAGCTCACGGTGGTGCTGAAGGTGTTGTACGGGAGGGTAAGGGTGGCGGTCGAAGTGGAGCGCGTGATGGCCCGACTGAGGGAGTCCGAAGGGGCGGTACATGCCTCCGTAGAGGAGGAGGGGGCGCTGGAGATCCTGGGTGCCCTGTCGATCGTCGACCCGAGACTGGTGGGTCGTCACCCAGATCGACTGAGTCCGGCCGTGGTCGACTGACCTATTGATCCACCCATCGAGCGCGGACCCTGACGGGGGTCCGCGCTCGGGCGTTTGGCCCAGGAAATTGCTTAAGGAATCTATGGAGCCTCCCCCTAAATGCATATAGAATAGAACCAGAAGGAAGGGGGGAGGAGAGACCCCCGCAGACCTCTTGGAGACCGAGATGGCGCACAAGTACGCGACTCTGAAGATGCATCAGATCCGCCGCAACCCCACCCAGCCCCGCGGGCACTTCGAGCCGGAGGCGCTCAAGGAACTGGCCGAGTCCATCCAGCAGCACGGGCTGCTCCAGCCGGTCGTCGTCCGTCGAGTGCAGAAGGGATACGAGCTGGTCGCTGGCGAGCGCCGCTTCCGCGCCAACTCCCAGGCCGGCAACCTCACCATCGAGGCGAAGGTCCTGCTCTCCGACGGCGAGATCACGGACCTCGACTCCTTCAAGAAGGCCATGGCCGAGAACCTCAACCGCGAGGACATGCTCCCGCTCGAAGAGGCGAAGGGCTTCAAGAAGGTCATGGACGAGGAGGAGGGCGCGACGGTCGCGACCGTCGCCAAGACCTTCGCCAAGTCCGTCCCCTATGTCACCCAGCGTCTGGCCCTTCTGTCCCTGCGGCCGGAGGTCGCCGAGGCTGTCAACCTGGGGCACATCGGAACCCAGGCGGCCGTCCAGATCGCCGCGCTCTCCCGGGACAACCAGAAGGCGGTCTTCGACAACTGGAAGAAGGGCGCCACCACCGACAACCAGCTCGTCCACATCGCCTACGCGATGCGCAAGCAGGAGAAGGCAGCCCAGCAGGACTCCATGGTCGAGGTCGAGGAGATGACCCCCGAGGAGAAGGCCCAGCGTGGCCAGGCGCAGACGAAGACCCGCAACGACCTCGATGAGATCGAGCGCATGTGCGAGCTGCTCGACGGCATCGCCAAGACGGACCCCATGGACCTCGCCCGCCTCCTGGAGGGGCAGGTTGGAGCGCGGTTGGACCAGATGGACCGCGTGTCCACCTACCTTCAGAAGGCCCGATTCCAGCTCCGTCAGGCGAAGGCGCACGCCGACGCCAGCCAGATCATGGTCTCTCCCGCAGCAGCCGCCCCCGACCTCCTCGCGGAGGCTGACGCCGCGCTCTCACGGCTGACCGGCGAGCCCGCCTCCGGAGCGGAGGAGCAGGCGTCGAGTGACGGCGGAGCAGTGGCCCCCGAGGCCGATGCGGAGGAGGCGGTCCAGGCCGAGCCCGACCCGGTTGCGGAGCCGGAGACGGAGCGCGTTCCCAGCGTGGTCGCTGCCGACGCCGACGCCGACGAGGCCTGACAGAACAACCTGGGTGGGCGGCCGATCGGCCGCCCACCCTCCTTTCCTCTTCATCAGGAGCTTCACGGTGCCCAACGACATCCAGTCCATGCGGAACATCAACAACAACCTGTTCGACTGCGACCCCTCAGCGAATGCCTTGAACGAGTATGACTCGGATGCCGAATGGTATGTCCGAGAGGCAGCCCAGCAGCTGGTCCAGGCCCGCAGCGCCAATGACCATGCCGCTCTTGAGGAGGCGGACAGCCTGACACGGCACGCTGCCGCCCACCTCCTCGACGGAGCTGGCCGGTCCGTCAACGTCCGGTTGCCGATCATGCTGGCCGCCCGGCTGGTGGAACTCGAAGCGGCGCTGCTCACCGCCAAGGCGAGCGAGTGAGGGCCGACGGCGCTAAGCGCCCAGCGCACATCAGCGGCCTGAAGACCTGGCCCGACGACGGCACGCTGCCGCCCCAATTCTGCCGCCGGTGCGACGCCGACCTGGCCAACACCCATAACCAGCTCGCCTCCGCCATCTGTGTCGTCTGCGGCTACTGGATCTGCGAGCTGTGTGACGGCGGCACGGACCCCGGCACAGGCGATGCCGTCTGCGACGACCATAAGGGCCACCCGCTCGCCGTCAACTGCACCCAGTACGCGTGATCAGGAGAAGCGAGAATGCAGATCGACTCCGATGTCCTTGACGTCATCCGCTCGGGCACGGTTGAAGGGGCAGAACTGCGACTACCTGGCGAGCTGGACCGGAAGCTCTACCAGCGTGTGAACCTGGCCCTCGCGGCGGTCGGCGGCAAGTGGGACCGCTACAAGCGCGCCCATCTCTTCCCTCTCGACGCCGTCGACGCCATCGCGGGACTGCTTGCGACCGGGGAGGTGATCGCCGATGCAGACCGGGGCTACTACCCAACACCGCAGCCCGTCGTCGAACAGCTCCTTGAACTTGCCTGCCTCGAACCGGGTTGTGAGGTGCTGGAACCCTCGGCGGGACGTGGCGCTATAGCCGAACCAGCGGCAGCCCAGGGGGCGATCGTGGACTGCGTCGAGCTTGACCCTCGGAGTGCCGAGTACATTCGCGCAGCCGGGTATGCCCGCAAGGTCGCGAACACTGACTTCCTCTCGATGCCCGTCAAGCGGCGATACCACCGAGCAGTCATGAACCCTCCGTTCGCCGACCGGCAGGACCTGCGGCACGTCGAGCGGGCCCTGCGCTTCGTACGCCCAGGGGGCCTGCTCGTCGCGGTCATGTCCGCCGGTCTCACCTTCCGGCAGGACCGGCTGAGCCAGGACTTTCGGGCACGCGTCCGAGAAGCGCGCGGCACCATCACGGCCCTACCAGACAACGCGTTCCCTGCGGTGGGCGTCCGCACGGTGATCGTGGTCCTTCCGGTCCACGGCGACGAGGCAGGGGCCCACGGCGACCCGTTTGAACCGTCACGCGAGCAACCCACGCCACTTCCTGAGGTAGTTCAGCAGGGCCTGTTCACTATCAGGCAGCCACGCAAACCCGAAAGATAGATACCAACACTAGAGAGTGATACGGTCTATCTCGTTGTCGGGAACGGCCATAGCCGAGGAACCGGCCCGACAACACGCCGTGGCATGCGGCATCCCTCGGTGTCTGGCAGGTGGCCAATCCCCCGCGCCCTGCCTGCCAGACACCGGCTCCGCGCCGAAGCGAAGCCACTGGGCCGCCGAATCCACGTCTATGACCGGACCCGCCTCCGGCTCCACGCCGGGGGCGGGTTCCGCGCAACCAGGAGCGCCATGACCGACTTCACCGGTCACCCCGAGGACCGCGAGCTGTACTACCGCCTTCTCGCCGAGCGAGACGGCCTCGCACTCAGGAGCCTGGGCCTTCCCAGAAACCGAGAACCGGACCCCGAAGTAGCCCGCCGCCGCGCCGAGCTCGAAGCCATCCCCGCCAGACGTCAAAGGAGAACCCAACCCGTGACCGAGGAACAGACCGCCGAGCACCGCACGCCGCCCGTGCCCGGAGCGGAATGGTGCAAGTCCTGTGGATCCTGGTGCATGCCGTCGGGAATCTGCGGCTGCAACAACCGCTAGCGACGAACAGCCCCACCGTGCGTCAAGGGGCGGTGAGCCGGTCGGCAACGATCAGCTCACCGCCCTCTTCGTGCCCCTGTGCGTAGGTCTGGCGGCAGCGGGGCACAGTCGGCCCCACGGCCCGCATCGACAGTTGCCGTGATCGTCTAGGGTTGACGGGCGTAGGGCGCGGGGTACGGCCTACCTAAGGGACGACGCCCGTGACCGCGCTCGCCAACATCCCCGAACAGCTCCTCCCGCTCGCCGTCGCGATCTCGGAGCTGGCCCCCTACCACCGTAACCCCCGAACCGGTGACCTCCCGGCCATCGCCGAATCGCTGACGGTCAACGGCCAGTACCGGCCCGTCGTCGCCAACAAGGGCACCCACACCGGGCGACCGAACGAGATCCTGGCAGGCAACCACACCGTCGCCGCTGCCCAGCAACTTGGCTGGGACCAGATCGCCGTCACCTGGCTTGATGTCGATGACGAGGCGGCGGCCCGCATCGTCGTTGTGGACAATCGGACCAACGACCTCGCGGGGTACGACACCGCGCTGCTCGCCGAAGTCCTCGCCGAGATCCCGGACCTTGTCGGCACCGGCTACGACCGCGAGAGCGTCGACCGGCTGCTGGACGACACCTCCCTGCCCGAGATGCTGGAGCTGACCTCCGACGGGGCGGGCACCGGCGCCGCCGCCACCGTGGACTACCTCCAGTGGGGCTACCTCCAGTGGGAGTCCAAGCGCGTCCGGATCACCTCCGAGGAGGTCGATGCCCTCAACGCGATCTACGCCAAGTTCGTGGACGACACCGACAGCGACATGGGCTTCGGCTGGCACGTCCTTCAGCACGCCCACCAGGAGGCGAATGCCGCATGAGCAGCGCCCCCGCGACGACGTTCCACGAGTCGTACCCCCTCGACCAGCTCCGCCCCGCCGACTACAACCCCCGCCGTCTCAGCGAGACCGCCTTCCTGCGGCTCCAGGCGTCCCTCCGGCGGCACGGCGTCGTCAAGCCCGTCATCCTCAACGCCGACGGGACCCTGGTCGCCGGTCACCAGAGAACCAAGGGGCTCAAGGCGATCGGCATGACCCACACACCCGCGGTCGTGCTCGGCACCAAGGTCCGCCTCCAGGACGAGATCCAGTTCAACCTCCTCCACAACCGCGTCGAGACCGAAGCCAGCGTCGTCTACGCCGAGCCCGGTGAACTCGGCGCCTGGTCCTGGATCCCCTGGCAGACCATCCGCGTCGCCGAACGCAAGAACCTGAGCTTCGTCAACGCCATCGGCCACATGACCGCCGGCCACGGCCCGTGGGGCAGCGTCGTCATCGATGACCAGGGCCGCATCGTCCTCAACGCCGAGTACGCCGTCGTCGCCGCCATCAACCGGTTCGACCTCCTCGCCTGGACCGTCCCCTCCGCCGAAGCCGCCCAGCTGCACGCTGACCTCACCGGTGAGTACGGCGTCTACGACTGGACCGCCATCGAAGGCAAGGCGCCGGTCTGGAACCAGCACATCGTCCAGCCCAAGAGGCTCCGCAAGTTCTCCTCCAAGGCAAAGGCCGGGAAGCTCGCCTACGGCTCCGAGACCTGGGACCAGCTCGTCACCCCCTGGCTCAAGCCGACACACAGGGTCGTGGACTTCGGCGCTGGGTACGGCGACTACGCCAAGCACCTGCGGGCCAAGGGCTTCAACATCCGCGATTACGAGCCCTACCGCTGCCGCGACGGCTCGTACGCAGTCGACATCCGAGCCGTTGTCGGCATGATCCGCGACATCAACACCGACATCCAGCAAGTCGGCCTCTACGACGTGGTGGTTCTCGACTCGGTTATCAACGCCACCACCAGCCTGGAGTACCAGCACTGGGTGCTCGCCACCGTAAACGCCCTGTGCGCCGCCGATGGAGTTGTCTGCCTCGGCACCCGAAGCCTCGCCCGTGAACTCCGCGACGAGCAGGCCAAGCGCGTCACCAGCCAGACAGCCACCACGAAGATGAGCTTCCTCGACGAGAACAACGTCGAGATGAACTTCGTCAAAGGGAAATGGCAGAAACTCAGATTCCACACCCCTGAAACCCTGGAAGGCCTCCTCCGGCGATACTTCGCAGACGTTCAGCTAAGCGACCTCAGCGGCTCCAACCTCAAGGCCACCTGCCGCCGCCCTATTCCGCTCGCGAAAGAAGAGTACGAAAAGGCGTTCGAGGAGGAATTTAATATGCCCTACCCGAATGGCTTCCGACATGGCAGGCATCTGGAATTGGTGGGAAATTTGATAAAATTGGTTATTGAGAGGAATGGTTCTCTCGGGAGCTGAGGGATCGGTGGGGAATTCATGTCGCAGAAAATAAGGGTTGGTATCGAGTCGCGGTCCCGGTACCACATCATGTGGCTCGCCGGAGTGCGCCACGTGGCCCTCGACCAGCACTGCTTGCGGACCTTTGGGCAACCGGACCGACTGAGAGTCGATCCGAAGCGCCGACATCAGAGCGTTGAACTGCCAGCAGTCAATCAGCCACTCGCCTGGTATCTCTGTGCACTGCCGAACCCCTGGAAGTGGAGCGACAATGCGCATCTCGCCTTTGAGGTCGCGCTGGGGGAGAGCTGGGAGGGCCCCGCCCTCGTACCCGGCCTCCACGTCCAACTGGAGAACGCTCGCCCCATCACGGGATGGGGCGAGCGTGACATCCCTGCTACGGAGCCTCGCCGGAACTCCGTCCGGTTCCGGACCTGCCGCAACTATCAATTTGCTTGGTGGCTGCGCAACCACCGCGACGCGCCGGACGCGCCGCCGGAGTTCGTCCCGCCCAAGCGACCGGGTGTAGGTGAGCAAATGTCACTGATGTGACGACGGCGCTGGCGCCGTCGAATCCGTCTCGTCAGGCTACTCCACGCCGACCGTCGATTCAGAAGCTTCGAGCTGCTCGGGGTCGGCGGTCGGCGACACCGAACTCTCCTGCGCGGTGTCGCACCGAAAGGCATTGCGCAACCTGCGCCACGCCTCAATCAAGGGGAGCAACTGTCCCAGGATTCCGGTCAAGACGAAGATCGCGATCGAGGCCACGCCCGACCAAGCGAGAATCCAAAGAACCGCAGACGAGTCCACTGTTCGATCCCTTTCTGCTCAGGGCCGAACTGGATGCGGGCACGCGTACTCAGCTCGGCCACGACCTGTGGCTGAACTGAGTTCCGTACCAGCGATAGAAACTCAGGAAATCTCGGTTCTTTTTGCAAGCACGTGAAAGTGGTTGCTCGTCCGTGTACCTATCGGTGTCGAGCAGGTCGCTGGATCCGCTCGCCTTGTCAGCACACCTGAGGGCTCACTCCAAGGCCAGGCGCAGCTGGCCTCCCCCCCCTCGGACTTTCAGTTGGCACGATAGTCATCCCCGGCGGCGTCGTCCGGGGAACACGAGAAGTCGCAACGAACGGCTCATCGTCGGGCGGTGCGATCATGGAGGCGGGCGCGGGGGCGCACCCGAGCCATGAAGGACCGACGTGGGACGCCCCGACAAGGCCACGCGTGCGGCCATCGCGCGCCGCCGCTCGGACGCCATCGACCTCCGCACCGCCGGGGTGGACTGGCTGACGATCGCCCGCAAACTCGCCGCCGACCCCGCAGTCAACAGCGACGGCATCGCCTACCCACAGGGGTACGGCATCGAGCGTTACCGAAGAAGTCAGGACCCCCCGAGCGACGAGACCCTGATCCACGCCGCCTGCCGGGACGTGCGTACCGCCCTGGCCGACCGCCGCGCAGAGCTGAACGACAACGTCGACGAACTGCGCTCCTTGGAGGCCGACCGGCTCGACCGGCTGTTCTTCGTCGCCTACAAGAAGGCAGTCCGTGACCAGGACCTCCACGCCGTCGACCGAACGCTGCGGATCATGGAACGCCGAGCTCGGCTGCTCGGCCTTGACATGCCCGTCCGTACTGAGCTGACGGGCGCGGGCGGCGGAGCGGTCCAGATCGAGAACGTCACAGCGGACGAACTCGACGCCCTGATCACGCTCACCGACCCGGACGCCGCCGGATGACACCCCGGGACCCCGCGAGCGCCGTCGCCCACTACAAGACGCTGCCACCAGCGCAGCGCCGCGCCATCGCCCGATCCGCTTCCCCGAAGCTGCGGCCCGAGCTGGCCCGCGCTGAACGCCAGCTCGCCATGGACCGCTCCCCAGGGGCACTCGCCGCCGTACTCACCGGCGGGCGCGAGATGCAGGCCCCGCACCTGGACTTGATCGACCGCGCATTCATCGACATGGCCGAGGGCCGGTGCGACCGCGTCATGCTCACCATGCCCCCGCGGCACGGCAAGAGCCGACGTGCCTCCCGCTGGGCCCCGCTCTGGTACCTCCGGCGCAACCCCGGCCACCGCATGATGATCGCGAGCTACAGCGCCGACCTTGCAGACGACCACGGCCGATGGATCCGGGACGCCATCTACACCTGGGGCGACGATCTCGGCCTCCAGCTCAAGCCCGGCAGCCAGGCCGCGAACCGGTTCGACATCATCGGCGGGGAAGGCGGACTCCTCGCGGCTGGCCTCGGCGGCGGACTCACCGGCCGCGGCGCCCACATAGCCATCGTCGACGACCCGGTCAAGGACATGGCCGACGCCGACTCCCTGACGATGCGAAAGCGGGCCTGGGACTGGTGGACCTCGGTGCTCCAGACCCGCCTCGAACCCGTCGGAGCGATCTGCTTGATCCAGACGCGCTGGCACGAGGACGACCTCGCCGGCCGGATCCTCGCGACCGAGCGCGATGCCTGGCGGGTCATCGACCTCCCCGCACTCGCCGACAGTCCTGACGACCCACTCGGCCGTGAACTCGGCGAACCCCTCTGGCCCGCACGCTTCGACAAAGCACACCACCGCAAGACGAAGAAACGCGTCGGCGAGCGCGTCTGGGGCGCTCTCTACCAGCAGAAGCCGCGACCACCCGAGGGAGGTGTGTGGAAGCGTGGATGGATCAGCACAGCCCGCATCACCCCCATCCAGTTCTCCGGCCTGGACATGGCCCGCATCGTCGTCGCCGTCGATCCCGCCGGCGGGGAATCCACGGTCGGAGATGAGACCGGCGTCGTCGGCGTAGCGAGGGGCTTCGACCGCCATCTCTACGTCGTCGCTGACCACTCTGGGTCCATGGGCGCCAACGATTGGGGGCTCACCGCGTGCCGCCTGGCCCTCGACCTGAAGGCCGACGGGATCGTGGTGGAGAAGAACTACGGCGGTGACATGGCAAGGCAGGTGATCACCCAGGCATGGGAGCAACTTCGCCGGAACGGTGACACCAAAGGGCTCCTCATGCCCATGGTCCTCGAAGTCACCGCGAAGATTGGCAAACGGCTGCGCGCGGCACCGGTCGCCCAGCTCTACGAGCAGCAGCTCGTTCACCACGTCGGTGAATACGACACGCTGGAGGACCAGATGGCCACCTGGGTCGAAGGGATGGACAGCCCCGACCGTATGGACGCCCTCGTTCACGGACTGACCGAACTCGCCGATCCCGATCAGCTCGACACCCTTCCGCCGGGCACCGACGACGACCGCTTCGGAGGCCGCCGCTGACGCTTCCTCTGGGCAGAAACCGCCCGAAGAGGAAACTGCCCAACAGTCGCCCAGAACCCGTGCCCCGCTGTTAGCCTCGCGATCATGGTCGCTTGGGGGCAACGCGTACTCGGTCTGGCCGTCGTGATCACGCTGGGGGCAGGAGTGAGCGCCTGCACCGAGCCGCCGCCGAAGCCGTCATTCGAGGAGCAGCGAGCCGCCCACTATGACCGCCTTAAGGAGGTGGGGCAGGCTGCGCGCCGGGAGGCCCTGGCCATGCAGCGGAAGAAGATCGCCGACGGCGTACCGCGATCAGCTTCGACACCAACCGAGGCCGAGTGCGGGGCACGATGGACCGCCATCGGCGAGAAGGAGCAGACGGCTGGCGACCGTGACACCTTCGTCAGCATCTGCTCCACCCTCCCGGTACCGGGGCTCCCCGGGTACGTCGAGGCGGTAGAGGAAGCGGAGAACGGGACGAAGGCGCCGTAACCTGATCACGTGGCGTGGGGCCGACTGCCCGGGGAGAACTCTGTGCGCCTGCGCGAACTGATCACCGACGCCTGGAGCTGGCTGGACTACAAGCCCGCCATGGCCGCCCCGCGCCGTCCGGGGCATACTGCCTGGGCCGAGCTGACTGCCTCGTGGATCCCCGACCAAGACCTCCGCCGCCTCGCTGCGTACCGACTCCTCGCTGCCTATGACTCCAACCAGGCCGGACAGTTCGCCGAGATCGTTGGCGACGACGAGACCGGGGGCGAACGCCGCGAACTCGGAGACGCGTCGAAGCTCGTCGACACCGCTCTCGGCTACCTGCTCGGCGCCGACCAGACCATCACAGTGCCCGGCGCCGAGCAGGCCGACGACGAGCCGACACCCGAACAGACTGCCGCGGCCACCGTCCAGGCCCAGTTGCGGAACTGGGCCGAGAAGGAGCTGCTGCCCTACCGGCTTCAGCAGGCCGAGCGCACCGCCATCCTCACCGGCGACACTGTTTACACCCTGGCCTGGGACCCGGCCAAGGGCAGGGTGCTGCTGCGCACCTGGGACCCCGGCTTGTACTTCCCGGAGTGGCTGGACGACGAGGCCCAGGACGCCGCTGACTTTCCTGCCCGCGTCCATCTGGCCTGGGAGATCCCCGAGGACCGCAGACGCGGGACGAAGGCCCGGATCCGGCGCGTCACCTACGAGCTGGGGCTGATCGGTCCCTCCACCCAAGCCGGACGGGACCAGGACGGCCGAGCTGTTCGAGAGCCTGTCGCCGCCGGCGACGGCACCCCGCTGCTCACCCGCGGGGACACAGTGGACCCCGGCACCGGGACCGTCTTGCGGACCTACCCGTGGTCACCGGGCCGGGCCTCCGCCTACACCTGCTACCTCACCGACGCCGAGTGGGAACTGGACGACCTCACCGGGTCCGACTTGGTGTACGACCTGCCGCTCCACAAGGCGACCTTCCGCGTCCGATCGGACGGCGAAGTCCTCGACCGGCTCGACCTCATGGTGGACTTCATCCCCCTGGTGCACCTGACCAACAGCATTCCCGGCAGCGGTGAGCACTGGGGCAAGCCTCTGCTCGCCACCGTCCTCCAGGGCCTCGATGAGCTGTCCGCCACCGACACCGACAGCTCCGCCGCCTCAGCCACCACCGGCTCGCCGATCATCGGGCTGTCCGGCGCCCGGCTTCCGATCGACCGCTCCACCGGCCAGCCCCTTCCGGTCAAGGTCCGGGCCGGGACGGTGTGGCAGCTCAACGAGGGCGGAAGCATGGACGTCCTCGACACCTCCCCCCAACTCGCCGAACTCCGAGCCCGCGTGGATCACGTCCTCGACCGCATCGCCGCCAACACCGGCCTCACCGCCGCCGGCCTCGGAACCCTCGACCCGACCGCCCTGCCATCCGGCTACGCCCTCAAACTCGCCCTCGGCCCGCTCGACGCACTCGTCTCCGCGATGCACCTGGCCCGCAACCACAAGTACGGCATCCTGCTGCGCATGGTGCAGCGGCTCCACCAAGCCGGACACGCCGACGGCTGGCCTGCGGGGGAGTCGCTGCCCGCCCGGCTGGTGTGGGGGCCGCACACCCCTACCGACCGCGCCGCCGTCCTGGACGAGGTGGTCAAGGGCGTCGGGGCCGGTGTGCTGTCCGTGGAGACCGCTGTCCGCATGCTCATGGACGCCGGATACCCCATAGACGACGCCCAAGCAGAGATCGCCCGTATCGAGGCCAGGGCCTTCGACGCCGCTGCTCGGCTCGCCGACGCCACCGGCGACGCTGCGGCAGTCCGCCGATACCTTGGCCTGCCCGACGTGCAGCTTGAGCAGCCGTTCTCACTCCCGAACCGTGGCGGCCCACCGGCTGCGGCCACCGACACCAACCCGGTGTCCTCGTAGGCAAGAGGCCGACAAGAGGGTCGGCGTGAACTCCGAGTCTCAAAGATCACCGGCCACGTACACTGGTTTCCGGCGTGGGGGCGCTGAAGGTCTTGGAGTTCGTATGACGCGCGCCCCGCTGCCACCCACGCCTGAGGTCTCGCCGGATGACGATCCCAACGAGAGCACCAAGGGCAGCCTCACCCAGGAAGACCTGACCCGGCTGCTCGCCCGGGAGAAGTCGCAAGGCGGCCGGACCGCCGTGAAGAAGCTCCTCGAAGGACTCGGCTTCGCCGACGCCGACGCCCTGAACGCGTTCGTCACCACCAAGCGGGACGCCGACCAAGCGGCGCTGACGGAAATCGAACGACGTGAGCAGGCCGCCGAGGAGAAGCTGAAGGCGGCGGAGGCTCGCGAGGTCGAGGCCGCACTACGGGAACGAACAGCGATCCGACGCTCGGCGCTGGCCGGACTCGGCGCAGCCGGAGACGGTCTCGAATACGCGATGTTCCTCATCGACAAGGAACTGAAGGACGAGGCGGAAACGGGCGAGGACGCCGTCACCGCTGCCGCCGAGTCACTGGCCGAGCGACGGCCGGACCTGTTCAGCCCGCCCCGGGAGGCCACGCCGCCCGCCCCGGGAGGGTCCCCCGCCGGTGGGCCACCACCGCGCGGCGGTGTACCGCCCAAGCCGGGCGCGGCCGGACTCGACATGGCCCGCCGTCGCGGACACATCACCAACTGACCTGCATAAACAGCAGTCACGGCACAGCCCGTGACCCCACCGGCGGGATGGCCGGACCCGGGGACCACGCCCCTCACCTCTCCCGTGGACGGTGCCACCACCCAGTGAGCGCGCGATCCATCGCTTCACGTCCACGGGAGACCGGCTGTGACACTCCAGCCCATCACCACGTCGTCGTCGCACACTGCCGACCGGGCCTGGCTCGGCGCTCTGCACGGCACCGACAGCACCGAGACCATCACCCTCGACCTCACGAAGCTCACCGCGGGCACGCACACGGCCGCATCCACCGACACCACCCAGCCCTACAGCCGAGTCCTGTCCGGCGTACCGGTCGGCAAGATCACGGCGTCCGGGCTGTACGGCGCGTACGACCCGGTCGCCGTCGACGGCCGCCAGACCTTCGCCGGACTCGTCTTCGCGGAGGTGCTGTTCGCGCCGGCCGCGACGAAGACGCCCGCCGCACTGCTGTGGCACGGCACGGTCGTCGCCGCGAAGGTCCCCGGAGGCATCGACCCGAGCAAGATCGCGCCGTCCGTGACCGGACCGCAGATCCGGTTCGTGTGAGAGGCCGCCGACGATGACCATTCAGGACCTGATCAAGAACGTCAGCGCCCACGACCTGACCGCGTTCGCGCGGGCCATCCCCTCACAGAAGGACCACCTGCTCAGCCAGTCCGGCGGGATCATCCCGACGCTGGAGATGGACGAGGTCAAGTGGAAGATCAAGGACAACGGCCGGTACGTCAACGTCGCCAAGTACCGCGCCTTCGACGCCAGTGTGCCGTTCGCCTCCCGCGAGGCGTGGCAGACCACGCGCGAGGGCATGCTCCCGCCGCTTGGCCAGAAGCTCCTGGTGGGCGAGCAGGAACAGATCCTGCTGGAGGCATCCCGGGGCGCAGACGAAGACCGGCTCATCGAGCTGCTGTACGACGACACCGAGCGCCACGTCGAAGCCATCCGCTCCCGGATCGAACTCGCCTGGGGCGATGTCTTGGTGGACGGCAAGTTCTCCCTCAACGCTGAGAACGGTCTGACGATCGAGGTCGACTGGGGCGTACCGGCGGGCAACATGCCGACCGTGCCCAAGCTGTGGTCGGACCCGACTTCCGACCCGATCGCGGACGAGCTTGCCTGGATCCAGTACCTCGATGACCGCGGTGCACCGTACCCCGAACTCGTGGTCACCAGCAGGAAGGCGTTCAGCCACCTCGCTGGGAATGCGGCCTACCGTGCCGCGTACTACGGGTCGGTGACCCCCTCGAACACCCCGACGGCGACGCTCACCCCGCAGCAGATCAACGTCGTCCGAGACAACTACGGCCTGCCCCCGGTCACCTTCTACAAGGGCCAGGTCCGCGTGAACGGGACGCAGACGCGGGTGCTGCCCGAGGACCGGTGGATCATGCTGCCCCCGGACCGTACGAAGTGGGGCCAGACGATTTACGGCGTGACCGCCGAGGCCCTTGCTCTCTCGCGAGGCTCGAACCCCGCGATCACCCGGGAGGACCGGCCCGGGATCATCGTCACTCGCGGTGCGCAGGACGACCCGGTGCAGATCTGGACCAAGGGCGCTGCCGTCGGAATGCCCGTCCTGCACACGCCGGACGCCCACATCGTGGCCAAGGTGATCTGATGAGCCGCCGCCTCGCCGCCGCCGTGCACATCCAGCACCCGGTCACCCGGGACTGGATCATCCTGGAGCCGGGAGACGAACCCGATGACGATCTGGCCGCCGAGATCACCAACCCGGACGCCTGGGAGCCTGTGGCGGCCGACGAGCCCGGACCGGACCTGACCGAGCCCGACGAGCCCGAGCCCGAGCCTGTCGAGCTTGAACCGGTCGAGCCCGAGCCGGAGCCGACCGCACCCCGGCGGCGCAGAAAGCCCACCGACGCCGGCGCGTAGAACGAGATCCCCGAGCCCGCCCCGCCCCTTACACGGGCGCGGGCGGGCCGACCCGTACGGAGTGCTGATGGACCCGACCCTTCTGGCCTGGCTGCGGGCACAGCTCGGCACGGCCACCGACGAACTGGACCTCGCCGCCCGGTACGCCCGACTGGGAAGTGCGCGCGATGTCGCCGCCGAGGTGCTGTCCGAACGCCGCGCGCGGCTGCTGGCGGAGCCGCTGCGGATGACGGTGGACGGCGTCGTGACCGTTGACCAGAGCAACAACCTGGCCGGGGTGGAACGGCAACTTGCGGCGCTCGCCGATCTCCTCGCGCCCGATGACCCGGCCGCGGGGGAGCCAGGCATCGACCTGGTGACCGCGCCGCTCGCCGCCCGTCGGCGCCGATAGCCGTGGCGTACAAGTGGCCCCCGCTCATCCCCGGCGACCCGGACGAGATCGCCCGCCGGGTCGCGGCCGTGCTCGACCAGGCGGCAAAGAAGCTCGCCGACCAGCAGCGAGCTGTCCTCCGCGCCCTGGAGCACCGGCCCCGCGGGCGGGACGTTGCTGTCCGGCTGGAGGAATTCCAGCGCGCCATCAACGCCTTCCGTCGCGAGGTCGACCAGGAGGCGCAGGCGTTCGTCCGCCGACAGCTCCCTCACCTGTACGAGCGCGGCGCCCGCGCGGCCGCCACGGCCCTGGGCGGCGAGTTCACCTGGAGCGCGCTCCACCGCGACGCCGTTCTCGCGCTCGCCGCCGACTCGTACGCCGACTTCCTGCGCCGCTCCCAGGAGGCGGACCGCACGGCCCAGCAGTTCTACCGGGCGGTCCGTCTCGCCGCACGTCAGGAAGTACCGCTGCTCAGCACGGGGAACGTCACTGCTCGGCAGGCCGCGAGGGCTCTTGCTGACCGTCTCGCCGCCGAGCACCAGCTGAGCCACGTCGTCTACCGCAACGGGGCGCGCGTCCCCATACGGGCGTGGGCCGAGGCGGCGACTCTGGCCAAGTCGGCGGTCGCCTACAACGCCGGTACCCTCGGCCGGACCCGGGAGGCCGGTGTCACCGTGGTGGAGGTGTTCGACGGCTCCGACTGCGGCTGGACCTCGCACCGGGACCCCGACAAGGCGAACCGGACCCTCCGGCACGTCGAAGAGGCGGCGGAATGGCCGATCTCGCACCCGCGGTGCCGTCGCGGCTTCGGCCCCCGCCCGGACGTGGAGTGGTGAAGTGGCGAGCAGCCTTCGAGGAGGAGCCAGCGGACAGGTCCCAGCCCGCTCCCCAGTCGGAATCGTCCGGGCTGTGCCGGGTGGACGGGTCAGGTGGGCAGGGTCCAGCTGGGCCCGCCGGGAACGTCGAGACGTACCGTCTGTTCGGTGGGCGTGACGGTGACGGTGAAGGCGGTCTGCGGGGGTGAGCCAGCCGCTTCCCAGGCGTCGATGGCGGCTTCGACGTCGTCCCAGAGCCGGGCGGGCCCGCCCTGGCGAACCCGGTATCCGTCGCCGTCGTGGTCGGGGGTGAGGGTGGCGAAGGAGCCGCTGCCGATGTCGATGGCGTGCGCCATCCAGGGCCCGCCGTCCACGCGGGTGGCCAGGTGCTGGGCTGCGGGGGCGGCGAGCTGGGCGAGGAACACCTGGCCCCAGTTCCGGAAGACGTCCCGGCCGTAGCGTGCGGGGCGTTCGTCTGCCGGTTGCCGCACCAGGGCGGAGAAGTCGCCGAGGTCCGGGGAGGCGTGGGGGCGGGCGATCATGAAGGAGACGGTGCCGGGCAGGAAGCGGCCCTCGGCGGTGCCTTCCTCGCCGACGGTGAGGCGGACGAGGCCGGAGCCGTGGAGCCAGCCGGAGAGGGTGGTGAGGATGGTGCCCCCCGGTGTGACCTGCCGGAGCCAGGCCGGCGGGATGGTGCGTACCGAGCAGGTGGCGATCAGATGGTCGTAGGGGGCGCCCTCGGGGTCTCCTTGGAGGCCGTCGCCCTGGATGAGCCGGGGTGTGTATCCGGCTGTGGTGATCGCGGTGCGGGCGCGGGTGGCGGTGGCCGGGTCGTATTCGATGGAGGTGATGTGGTCGCTGCCGAGGCGGTGGCACATCAGGGCGGTGGAGTAGCCGGTGCCGGTGCCGACCTCCAGGACGCGGGCTCCGTCCTTGGGGTCCAGGTCCTCCAGCATCCGCACGACGAGGCCGGGGAGGGTGGAGGAGGACGTGGGGTCCCCGCCGACGGGACCGTCCACGTCACCGGGGTGGACATCGCCGTTGAGTTGGGTGACCAGGGTCTCGTCCCTGTACACCTCTTCCAGCCAGGCGTCGGTGCTCCCGGTGTCGGGGGACGCCGGGGTCCACCTGGTTCCCTGGGGGCCGTCGCTGCGGCGGAAGAACTCCGGGACGAAGACCTCCCGGGGCACCGTGGTGACGGCCGCCCGCCAGGCGGCCGAGCGCAGCTGTCCGGCGTCCTCCAGCCCGTCGGCCAGCCGCTCGCGCAGATGGGCCGCGAGCCCGTTGGGGTCGGTCATGCGGAGAGTCCCTTCTCCAGTACGTTGGCGAGTGCGGCGGCGATGGCGACCCGGGTTTCGCGGTCCACGAACGCCCACTGCCCGTTCGGGTTGATCTCGTACATCCACCAGCGGCCATCGTGGCCGAGCCCGAAGTCGAATGCCCCGTAGGTGAGGCCGAGCCGGTTCATGAAGGCCCGGATGCCGTCGCCGATGGCGGCGGGCACTTCGATGGGGTCGAAGGCGATCCGGTCGTAGTCCCACCGCCAGTCGAGATGGTCGCCGTCCACGGTGACCCTGCTGGCGAACAGCCGGTCGCCGACGACGGCGATCCGGACGTCCGCCGTCTTGTCCACGGCCTTCTGGAACAGATGCGGGCACGCGGCCACTCCGTCCCCGATCTCGTCCGGATCAACCCGCCGGACCCAGATCGTCCGGTGCTCACCGTCCTCGACGTACGCGGTGGTCCGCAGCGGCTTGTAGACGACCGGCCCGTACTCCTTGGCGAAGGCGCGGGCCTCGGCGGGGTTGTTCGTGATGAGGGTCGGCGGAACCGCCAGGCCGGCGCGCGCGGCCTCCACGATCTGGCGCGGCTTGAACTCAGCGGCGAGGTTGCGGTGGGGGTGGTTGACGTACAGGCAGTCCAGCGCCCCCAGGACACCGCCCAGGCCATGCCGGGCGTGGGCGGTGATGAAGGCGCGCTCCTGGGGGTCCAGGTCGTCCGGCGCACCGTAGGGGGAGGGTCTGCGGTAGTAGACGGAGCGCACGGTTTGGAGGTCGAAGGCGCGGCCGTCGGCGGTGAGGGTCCCGGCCCAGGGACGTCCGGGCAGAGCGAGCGCGGAGAAGTCGACCGCGTCCGCGCCCGGGTCGAGCCGGACGACGGGGACACGCCGTTCGTTCAGCTCGGTGATCACCCAGTCGGCGGTGGGGTCGGCCAGCTCGGTCAGCACCACGACCGGTCGGTGAGTGCTCATGATCAGCTGTTGGACTCGTCCTGTTCCGTCTTCTGGTCGTGGTCGTCGTCGCTGACGCTGGGGCCGGCACCGTCGCCCGGATTCGTGGTGGTCGCGGTCTCGACCCCCTTGTGGGTCGAGTGCTTGCCCATCTCCACTCGGCGGCCCTCCGCGTCGTGATAGATCGCGGTCTGCGTGTCCGGGTCCAGCCCAACGAGCGTCGCGGTCTGCCTGCTGAGCGTCGGGTAGGGCTCCATACGCGTCAGCCCCCACGGAACAGCGGTCTCTCGGCTCATGCCTCTCCTCAGGCCGGGCTTGTCAGATCGCCGCATTCTCCACGCCTGCCGCAGCGATCAACAGGACACGAGGGTGTTTTCAGACACGACGGACAGCTCGCCAACACAGTACGACCCGCGTCCCCGGCCTACCGATTAGGGAACGCGGGTCCTACCGTCTTCGGACGTTCAGATGCCGTTGGGATCGCGCTGGGCGTCGATGAAGCGGGTGAACGCGTCAGGAGAGACCATCAGCATGGGACCGGTGGGGTTCTTCGAGTCGCGGACGGCGATACCGCCATGGGCACGGACATCGGCGACTTCTACGTACTGCCCTTGGTCACCACCGCTGTATGACGACTTTCGCCAGGTCAGGCCGTGCTTCTCATTCGCGGTAGCTGTATCCGGTCATCAGAACTTCTCCCTCAAGTGGGTCTTGATGAGCTCCCGCGACTCGTTCGCGGGAAGTGCGAGTTCTGCGATCTTGTCGAAGACAAGCGAGAGGGCTCTCACATCGGCCGAGAGAGTTGTCGATGGAGGTCACCTGAGAGCGGGGCCGAGTGTCCGCTCGCCGCCGTCCCTGACATGGTGGTGATCGAGGTCGAGGATGGATCTGCTGGCCGGGCGCGCGTCACCGAGGCCGGGCCGTGGGACAAAGACGGCGGGGGATGCCTCTGGCCGACTCGGTCGCCGGGTCCTGGGGCGTCAGCGCGGGCGGCGCACGGGCCTTGTACGTGATTGCCGTTCCGGGGGTCGCTCGGAGGGCTGCACGGTGACCGGCGACGGCAGCGCCGGGGCGGGCCCGAGGTTCTTTTGCTTCGGCAGTCCGGTGTTCTTGGCGGGGTGGCGAAGCTGTCTGGGCCCGCGCACGGGTGTGCGCGGGCCTGGATGGAGGGTGTTGTCAGCCGGTGATGCTGAGCGTGATGCGGTGGTGGAGCTGTGCGGTGGTCACGGTGACGCACACGGTGTTCCCGTCCCCGTCGCGGGTGATGCCGACGATGCGGTAGCCGGGCGATCCTTCGGGTACGCCGAGTGCGGTTGCGGCGGCGGTGTCCATGGGCTCGATGGTGATGGCAACGTCGGTGCCGCCGGTGACGTCCCAGCCGAGCCAGTCGGCCACGCGGATCCCGGAGGGCGGCGCCGCGCTGTCGGCTCCGGCCGGGGCGAGCATCGGTGGCGTGCCCTCGTGGCCTTCGGGGACGCAGGCGGCGATCCTGTAGGGCATGATCGTCAGTTTGTGCTGGACGGGTACGTCGTCGACGTAGCGCATCCGGGTGCGCTCGACTATGTCGGTACCCTCGGCAATCCCCCACCCGGTGAGTCCGGCAGGCGCGGTGATCTGCTGGACGAGGGTGGTCTGCGACCGGGATTCGCCGTCGGCGGTGGGCTGCCATGCCTGGGCCGCGGCGAGGTCCGGCGGGGTGAAGGTGCCGAGGTGCGCGTCGGACTGGCGGGCTGCGGTGACGTAGCTTCCGCTGGTGCTGTCCGTGCGGATGAGTCCGAGTGCGGCCAGCGCCGCGTAAGCGGCGGAGACGGTCTGCTGGCTCGCGCTGTAGTGCTGGACCTGGTCGCGCACGGACGGCAGGCGGCTCTGGTGCGGGAGCTCTCCGGCGATGATGCGCCGGCGGAGGTCCGCCGCGATCGAATGGGCGTCCATAGTCCCCTCCTGGTGGGCTGTCAGGACAGTTACCAGTGTGTCCTGACAGCCCATCCTGCGGCCAGAGGGACACCCGCACAAGCGACTGTCAATACAGACGCTATCTGTATTGACAGTCTGTTGGAGGATCCCTACCGTCTGGGTTCAACGGCGGCCGCCCCTTCCCCGCGAACAGGGCGGCCTACGACGGAGGTACGCGATGCGAACAGCACGGCCCCTACAGACCGGGCAGCCTCACCCCCACACCCAGGCCACCTGCGCCTTCGCGGTTGCTTTCGAGCCCGCCGACTCCCGCGTCGAGCACATGCGGCGGATTACCAAGGCCGAGCTGGTCACGAACGCGATCCAGCACGGTGAGGGCGCGGTCGAACTTCGCGTAGAGGTTCGCCCTTGCGAGCTGCGGATCGCGGTTACCGACGGCAGCCACCAGAAGCCGGTGCTGCGTAACGCCGCAGATGGTGAGGAGGGCGGTAGGGGGCTCCAGCTCGTGGACGCCTTCGCCAAGGAATGGGGTACCTCCGGCGACGGGCGGACCATCTGGTGCACTCTCTCCCTCACTCCGGACGGCGCGTGATGACCGCCGTGGCTCCCGATGCCGTTCACCGCTGCTCAGCGGGCCGGTCAGGGCCCGCTGCTGAGGAAGTCGGCTGCGCGTTTGTCCAGTTCGGCGGCGCTGCGGACGCCGCGCTCGCGGAAGCTCACCAGGTCGCGGCGCAGGCGGGTTACGGCCTTGCGGGTGCGCACGGACTCGACGCCGGTCATGTGGTCGATGGCGCGGTGCCAGGTGGCGCACGCCTGCTCGATGCCTCCGGTCTTGAGCTGCATCTCCGCGCTGGCGACCAGGTCGAGCGCGACGATCCGCGCGTACGTCGGGGCGGGCCGGGACGCTGCCGCATGCTCGTACTGCTCGGCGGCGGCGCGGTGGTTGCCCATCGTCTCGTGGACTTTCGCGGTACGGGAGTAGACGGACGCGGCGGGCGGCCCCCAGGACAGGGCCCAGAAGGGCAGCTCGTCGTCGCGCCCGGCCTCCAGGAGGTCCTGCGCACTGGCGGCCTCGGTAACGGCGGCCCTTCTCTGTCCGGACTATGCCGCCAATTCGGGTGTCTCCCCGTGCTCATTCCTCAGCGTGCATCAGTCCGATTCACCGTGGAGGGCCGAGGCATGCCGGTCGCATTCCCAGCAGCGCGCACCGTCACAGACGAACGTATCTGTGTCCCCTCGGTATCGATAACCGAGGAAGACGGACCCTCGTCACGCCGTCGTCACACAGCGGAATGCTGTGTCGTTGTCCTGCATGGTGGTGTTGGCGGCGTTCTGGAGCGAGGGGCGGGCGCGGTCGAACGGCGAGGTGAAGGCCGAGCCCTTCAGCTCGAACCGGCCGGGCTGTTCCTGGGTGGCGCACCACTCCCAGGTGTTGCCGCACAGGTCGTAGACGCCGTACGGGCTGACGCCGGACTGGTACCGGGTGACCGGTGTGGTCTGTCCGATCCCGGCTTCCGCGGTGTTGCACTTGGCGGCGGTTGGTTCGTCTCCCCAGGGGTACTCGCGTCCGTTCGGGCCGCGGGCGGCCTTCTCCCATTGCTGCGAGGTCGGGAGTCCCTTGCCGCACCAGCGCACGTAGGCGGCGGCGTCGTTCCAGTCCACCCAGACCACCGGGTGATCGCGGAGGGCTTCAGGGTACCGTCCTTCCGGCCAGTGCCGGGGCGGCCGGTGGCTGGTGGCCTGGACGAAGCGCGCGAAGTCCGCGTTCGTGGTCGGGTAGATGTCGATGAGGAAGCTGTCCACCCAGGTCGGCACGTTGCGCGGGCCGGACAGGAAGATGCCCTCCTCGATGCGGACCATGAGTTTGCCGTCGAGCGGGTGCTTGAACAGGCGGGCGTCGCGGCGCAGCAGCTCTTCGGTGCGCTCGTCCTCGGCGGCGGCCGCGCGCTCGGTCAGCAGCTCGGCGAACCGCTGCTGAATGGCGGTCCCGGCACGGGCGAGGAGCGTGTCCAGTGCGGCCTGGTTGCCGGGCCGCAACTCGATCGTCGCGCCCCGGCTCTCCCAGGTGGTGAGCTGCCGGTTGCTGACCCCGACCATCGCCGCGAAGTCCCGCCCGGTCTGCCGCATCGCGCGACGCAGCAAGGCGACTTCCTGGCCTGTCCATCGCGTCACCCCCGTCATGAGCGGCTCCTACAGCTCCTCGCCAGGGATGGACAGGTAGGCGTCGCGCAGCTCGGTGAGGACAGGGTGCTCGACCGCCATCGGCTGGTCATCGACGGCCGAGATCGGACGGACGCCGATCGAGGTGTTGGTGGCGAACGCCGCCGCCATCTGCTTGGCCTCGTCCACGGTGACCGGTGCGACCTTCCAGTTGGCGCGCTGCTCCTGGAGCAGGGCCATGGTCACGCCGGGCAGGACCGGCGCCTGGGGCCACACCACCATCCCGTCGGCGTCGATGAAGCCCACGTTCCAGGTCCCGCCCTCGGAGATGAGGCCGTCGCGTCCCACGAACAGGGCGTCATCGAAGCCGCCGAGTTGTGCGGCGCGGCGAGCGTGGAGCGCGCCGAAGAGGCCGCAGTGCTTCACCAGGGGAAGGTCCCGCTCGTACGGGATGCTCATCGCGGCCAGTGGCGGAGGCGGGAGCTGCCCGGCGGTGCGGACGGTAACGAGCAGCTCCGGTTGGGTGGCGTCGGCGGGTCGTCCGAGGTTCACGGTGGGGTCGTAGTGGGTGACGCGGACGATGCACGGGCCGGACTGGTCCGTGAGGGCTCTGCCTACCAGGTCACGTACGAGGTCGGGGTCGACCGCGGTGCCGAAGACTTGCCGGCTGTCTCGGGTCAGGCGGTTGAGGTGCAGGGACAGTCCCCGGATGCGGCCCTCGGCGTCGACCCGCATGGACGTGAAGTGTCCGTACGAGGTGAGCGCGAGCGGCATCAAGTCGTCGGCGGTTACGGGCTGATCGCTGAGTGTCGCCATGCCCGTCAGCATGCCACCGCTCTCACCTCCGCCGTTACCTCGTTCGGGATTACTGACGAGTCAACTTCAGCGGGACTTCGTTCCCCGCCACCGCTCATCGGGTGTCAGCTGGTCACCACACCGACACACCTGGTGATCAAAGAGGTGTGCTGCGTAGCGCGGGAGGACCGCGCCTTCACTCACCCGTTCCACCTTCTTCCCCTGCTCGGAGAACGCCGATGATCTCCATGACCAGAGGGCTCCCCACGGCGGCACCCGCGGTCCATGCCTTCACCGTCGCCTTTGCCCCTCACGAGTCCCGCGTCCGGTACATGCGAAGGATCACGCGGGCCTGCCTCCGGTACTGGGACCTGGCCCCTCTGGCTCCCGACGCCACGCTGATGGTGTCGGAGCTGGTCACTAACGCGATCCGGCACGGGGACGGTCGCGCGGTGCGGCTCCGCGTCGAGCATCACACCACGGAGCTTCGGATCGCCGTCACCGACGGGACCTCCACGCTGCCGACACTCCACGACGCCCGCGACGATGACGAACACGGCCGGGGCCTCTACCTCGTCGCCGCCATCGCCGATGCCTGGGGAGTGAGTTCCGACGCCGGGACCACGTGGTGCTCCCTCGCCCTCTCGGCAACGGACGATCGGAGTGCGGCATGAGCACACCGACCACCGTTCATGGTCTGCCCGTACGTGACGCCGCCGCGGCCCGCGCGAGGCCCGTCGAGCGGGCACGTCTGGCAGCTCCGGAAGCCCTCGCAGGGCTGCTCGCCCGCCTGCACGCGTCCATCATCCAGGACGGTGTGGACGACTTCCTCGACCGGATTCTCAGCTGGGAAGCGAGGCCGCTGGGGCCGCTGGAGCTTCAGACGCTGGTCGATCGTCTCCATTCCTGCCTCTGGCCCCTGGTGACCGACGCCCTCCATGCTGCGGACGGCCACCCCGACCGCTACCTCCGCCAGCTCGTCGCCGCCGCAGGACGGCTCGATACCACGAGTATCGCGACGGAGTTCATCCCGACGCAGAGCCACGCCCGCCTGCTCGCCTCCCTCATCGTCGACCTGATGGACCTCGTCAGCGACGACCAGGACACCGGACCGGGCCCTGGCTTCGAGGCCGGGAGGCCCCAATGAGCCGGGACGCCCCTCCGCACCTTCGTGCCACGAGCTCGTTCCGGGCACTCTCGCCCCTCCGACCCTCGGTGCTACCGGATCCGCAGTCCACGTCCGGCACCCCTGCTCCACCGCCACCTCATCAGTGCACCTCTTGGAGTACCCCGTGACTGCCCCCGACCTCCGATGTCCCGACCGGTCGGTCCTCACCGACGCGATACGGGATCTCAACGCCACGTGCTCAGAGGTGGGCCTGCGCCTCGTGGCTTGCCCGAGCCCTGATGACCCCGGCCGCGAGGCCGTGCTGGGAACGGCCGACCCGGCCACGGTCCGCCAGCTGACGGACCTGCTGCGCGCCAGCATGACGCGCACTTACGACACCGTGGCCGCGCTGCGCGGCGCCGTCGCGGCGCACGGCGTGCAGGTCCCGGATCTGAGCGTGGTGGCCGGGGAGATCATGCTGGGGGATCTCACCGTGCCGGATGCCGAACGGCTCGCCCAGGTGCTCGGTGCGCCCGCCCGCGATCCGGAGGCGGAGCCGGTGAGCGAGCTGGCCGACTGGCCCCAGGGGAAGGAGGTCGCGGCCCGCTTAGGTCATGCGTTCCGTGAGGTGACGGGCAAGTTCATCGACCTGGCGTTCCAGCCCGACTGCTCCCGCTGCGGATCGAAGCCCGCCATCTCGACCGGAGCGGTCTCGGTCGGGACCGCCCGACTGCTTCTCGAAGCCCTGGAATACGGGGGGCAAGCGTGACCCCAGCAGTGGAACGACCGGACCTGGCCGGGAACCTCCTTCGGCGCGTCGCCGATGCCCGGCAGCACCGGCACCGCCTCCTCCGGGCCCAGCTCCCCGACGCCGAGTTGGGCCGCGCACGGCACTTCGACATCGCCGCCGCGAACGTGCTGCGGCGGATCGTCGCCGAGTACGGGTGGCCCACCAGGGCGCTCGTCGGGGAAGCCGCTGTCTGGGCGGCGTGGGAGATCGTCCTCCACGCCGACCCGATGGCCGACTTTCAGCGCCTGGCCCTGCGGCTGCTGGTCACCGCCGTCGAGCAGGGAGAGGCGACGGTCGGGCAGTGGGCGCACCTCCACGACCGGTGCGCGATCAACGCCGGTAGCCGCCAGACCTTCGGCACCCAGTACCGTCTCGAACTTCACGGTCCGGAGCTCGTACCGGTGGACGCCCCCGGCGACCTCGACTCGCGCCGCGCGACGGTGGGGCTGCGCCCGCACGGGGAGGCATTAGCCGATCTGCGGCGCCGACTCGGCTGGCCACCACCTGAGGAACCGCGCCGCCTGCTGTTCGCCGAGCCTGCCCCTCTGCTCGCGGGGGTGTCGGCATGACATTGCTCTGCGCGCGGCCCGAACGTCTATCACCGCACGCCCTACCTACCAGCGCCTCGGGCTCCGTCGCATTCGCCAGTAATGCGGGCAAGCCCTGATCCGCACCGCGCGCTCCCTGAGACCGCTGCCAAGGGCCTGGCTGACGCCGGTCCCAGCCTTCGCGCAGCGACGCACCACCCACCGCCTCCCCAACGAAAGGAATCGCCGGATGGGCAATCAGAGAACTGTGATCTGCTGGAACTTCGAGCGGAATGGGAAGGACGACCCCCAGCTACGGCGTCTGGCCCACGAACTCGTCGCCCAGCACAGGCCGCACCTCGTGCTGAGGCAGGAGATGTGGGGCGCGGACGAGAACGGCGCCACGGTGAAGTACGAGCTGGAGGAAATTCTCGGGATGCGGGGCTGGCTCGGCCCTCGCTCCTGCACGGCAGTCTTCGCCGACCAGAGCGTGTTCCGCACCGTACGGGAATGGCCCCAGACCGGTCCGATGTGGGTTCTGCCACCGACTGCCCTCACCATGCGCTATCTGCCTGCGGGCCGGGACGCCCTGCCCCTGATCGTCTCGTCGTTCCATCTCAACTACGCCTCCGGCACCATCCGCGTGGCTGAGACGGAGTGGCTGACCACCTGGGCCGACAAGCGGTGGACGACGGCGGGCGGCGCGAGTGTGCGTATCCCGGCGCTGCTCGGAGGGGACACCAACAGCTACCCCGAGCCCTCCGGACTGGAGGAACCCACACTCCCCGAGCTGGACCGTATCCGCGACGAGCCGCACCGGGCCCACCGCTCCTACCCCGGAACGAAGGGGCGACGGATGGACACCCGCCCGGACGAGATTCTTCGTACCGCCGGACTGAGCGACGTCGCCGTCCACCGCGCCGACCGGCCGGGAGGCAGCGTTGCCGCGCTCGCCCCCACCGTGGACGCCTGCGAGACACACGGCCCCGACGCCCGGATCGACCGCGTGTACGTCACCGACGAACTGCTGCCCGCCATCACCGACATGGACGTCATCCGCATCGGCCCGGAGATGTCAGATCACCACCTCGTGCGCGTTTCCCTCGACGGTGACCGGCTCGCGGACGTCCTCAACCGGCCGCCGAACGATCTCGGTGTGACCGCCGTCGAGAGCACCATGCCTCAGCGGCCTGAGGTCACCAGCGCGGCCTCTTCGACGACTGTCTGATCATCCTGTGATTCCAACGAAGGACATTGAGAAGTGACCTCATCTACCTCCACCCCCGTTGCCCTTGCGCTGCAACTGTTCACCGTTCCGACGCTGCTGGCCCAGCGGTCAGAGGCGTCGTTCGACCCGAACCTCCAGGTGTCGGTGCTCGTGGACGGAACGCTGCGCGCCGCCGACCCGAAGGCTCCCGACGGGCGCTCCATGACCCGCAGGGGAATGACGAGCAAGTCGGAGCACGAGATCGGGTCCGTGCTCGTCACGGGCGGATGGCCGGCCGCGCTGTGCTGACCTCACCAGTGGTGCGGACCGGATCGGGCCCGGTCTGTGTGATCACCACGGACGGCGACATCACGGCGGACCGCGTGGTCCTGGAGCTGGCCGAGGCTGTGCCGGTCATCCGGTTCGACCTCGCCGACTTCCCCTCCCGTGCGCGTCTGGACGCGAGTTTCGACGGCGCCCGGTGGGCCGGGACCCTCACCGCACGGGGGCGGACCGTGCGGCTGGAGGAAATCGGCAGCATCTGGTGGTGGCACCCTGGCCTGCCGGATGTCTCGAAGCAGTCCCTGGCGGTGGAAGAAGCGGAGTGGGTCCGCAACGAGACGGTCGCCGGGGTCGCCGGAACGCTGGCGTCCCTGGACTGCCTGCATCTCAACCACCCCGTCGCCACCCGGGCCGCCCAGATCAAACCCGACGTGCTGGTCCAAGCGGCGCGCTCCGGGCTCGCCGTTCCCCCGACCTGGGTCGGTAACCGTGTCGACGGCGCCCATCGCTTCGCGACCGGCCTCGACGGCCCGGTGGTGGTCAAGTCGCTGGTCAGCCCCGTCATCGACTACCACGACGGCCACAACGCCACCTTCTACACCACCCGACTCGACCCAGACATCCTCAACGAGTCGATCACCGCATGCGCCCACCAGCTCCAGTCAGAGATCGACAAAGCGTTCGAGGTCCGGCTGGCCGTTGTCGGGCGCGAGATGTTCGCGGCCCGGATCGACGCCCACAGCGCCGCTGCGGCAGCGGATTTCCGCTCTGACTATGACCACCTCACCTACACCCCGACCGTCCTTCCCGGCCACGTCCGGTCGGGCGTGTGGGCGCTGATGGATCACTACCGCCTCGACTACGCCGCGATCGACCTGATCGTCGACGACGACGGTCAGTGGTGGCTCGTCGATCTGAACCCGGCCGGACAGTTCGACTGGATTCCCGCCGAGCTGCCCGAGCTGGAGATCGTCCCCGCCATGGCCCGCCTCCTGACTCACGGCACCACCAGCCCACACCCCTGGCCAACACCCACACCCTCCATGGCCTCGGGGCCGCCGTGACCGCGGTTCGGCAGATCACGGAGATCCGGTAGCCGCTCCCCACCCGAAGCGGTTCCCCTCGCTGTCTCTGCCCTCCGGCCCTTGGCCTCACCAGCCACGGGCGCTGCCAGCCGCTTGAAGTTCCGTCTCCCGGCCCGCTGCTTCACCGGGCGTGGGCCGGGAGACGGCTCCCACCGTCCGGCGTCCGGAGAACGCGGCACCACCCGCCTTCTCCGCATGGGGCGCGCGAGCGCCCCGCGCCGGTACCTCCATCCGCTCCACAGAGCTCCGAAGGCATAGGAGAAAGCCAGTATGACCACGGCACCCAGCACCTTCCGCGTCCCCTTACCCGACACCCTGGTCGAACTCCTCGGCCGGAAGGTGATCGACCTTCCGGCCCCCGGACTCGAAGGGGGCCTACTGCGCGGCGACGTACACATGGCCTACGACCGGGTCCGCGCCGAGTCACCCGAAGCGCAGATCGTCGTCCACCGCTGCCGTGACCTCCTCAACGACCCGCACGGGGATGGGTTCGCCGTCCTGGAGGCCAGCCCGCTGCTCGACCGCTACGGCCTGGACGACGGACAGAAGGCCGCAACCGTCCTGTTGTCCTGGCTCGGTGTCCCGCTGCGGGCCTTCGACAGGTGGCCGTTGTGGAAGCCGCTCGGCACGAACCTGGCCATCGACCCGATGCGCGCCACGGGCGCGGGGCATAACCCGCTGCACATCGACGTCGTGAACGCGACCGAGCCCCCGGACTACAGCGCCTTGCTGTGCGTGCGCCCCGACCCGCGGGGCGAGGGGTACAGCATCGTCTCCCACCTCCGCCGCGCGGTGGACCGGCTCAGCGACGATGAGCGCGCCCTCCTCGCGGAGCCGGTGTTCCACGACGGCGCGTTCTACGACCTGACCGGTGTCGGCACGGAGTTCGACCCGTTCCCCGTGCTCGACGGCCTGCCGCCGACGAAGGGCTTCGTGCGGTTCACCGCGAAGATGCTCCCCGGCATGGACCTCGACCCGCACACCAGCGCGGTACGCGCGCTGGAGCGGGAGCTGATCGCCGAGCAGCGGACGTTCCGCCTGGGCTTCGGAGATCTGATCGTCGTGAACCAGCACGTGTGCGTCCACGGCCGTGAGGCCCTGGGAGAGGGGCAGGAGGAGGTGCCCAAGGAGCGGCGGCGCCTGCTGTGGCAGATGTTCCTGCGGGCTGGGGAGGCCGTGGCACGATGACGACCACCGACCTGGGGATGCCACTCCCGGCGGCGGTATCCCCGGCCGCCGCTGAGCGGCCGACGATGCCTCTGAAGGTCTGGCTCTGCGACCTCACCTACACCCAGCAGGCCGTGTCCGCCGAGACGATGCCGCAGGCCGTCGCCGGACTCGCGACCTACGCCGCGACGATCATGGACTTCAAGCGGATCCCCCGGATCTTCAAGTTCCCCCAGGACCTGGCGCACGCCCTGGAGACCCGCGGGGCCCCCGACGTGATCGGGTTCTCCCACTACATCTGGAACGCCCACCTGTCGATCGGCTTCGCCCGCGTCATCAAGGAGAAGTTCCCGGGCACCACCGTCGTCATGGGAGGCCCGCACTACCCCTTGCTCCGTGCCGACCAGGTCAGCTTCTGGTACGAGCGGCTGGCCGGGGCCGTGGACTTCTACGTCGACGGCGAGGGCGAGATCGCCTTCGCCGACCTGCTGCTCCACCTGAACAGCAAGCCGGGTGGCACGGTCCGCGACACGATCCCCGGCGTGCACTCCCTCTGCCCAGACCGCCGCGAAGTGTTCACGCCCCGCCCGCGCGACCGCATCCGCGACCTGGCCGACGTCCCCTCGCCCTACACGGCTGGGCTGCTCGACCCGTTCTTCGAGCGCGGCGGCGTGCCGACGATCACCACCACCCGCGGATGCCCGTTCGCCTGCACCTTCTGCACCGAGGGCCAGCACTACTTCTCCCGCGTCGCCAGGCGCCCACGTGCCGAGATCGAAGACGAGCTCCACTACATCGGCCAGAAGATGGCTCCGCTCGTCCAGGCCGGCACGGCGCGCAACGAGCTGCTGATCACCGACAGCAACTTCGGGATGTTCCCGCAGGACAAGCACACCTGCCAAACCCTTGCCGTATGCCAGCAGGTCTACGGCTGGCCGCGGGTCGTCAACGTGACCACCGGCAAGAACCAGCGCGAACGCGTGCTGGACGCCGTCTTCCAGGTACCCGGCGCCATCAGCCTGTCCGGATCGGTCCAGTCCCTCGACACCGATGTCCTCGCCGCCGTCGCGCGCAAGAACATCTCCGCCGAGAAGATGATGGAGATCGCGCTCCAGTCCGCGCAGGCCGGAACCCCGTCGTACAGCGAGGTGATCCTCGCCCTGCCGGACGACTCGAAGAAGAAGCACGTCGACAGCCTGCAAGGGCTGATGGACGCCCGGTTTGACCGGCTCAACATGTTCCAGCTCACCCTCCTGCCCTCCTCGGAGATGTACGCGCCGGCGTACCGGAAACGGTGGGGGCTGGGCACGCGGTGGCGGGTCATCCCGCGCTGCTTCGGCCGCTACACCGTGCTGGGCAGGGAGGTCCGCGCGGCCGAGCTGGACGAGGTGTGCGTCGAACTGCCGAACCTGTCGTACGAGGAGTACCGCGAGTGCCGGGTGATGGACCTGCTCGTCGCCTCCCTCTACAACGGCGGCGTGTTCGGCGCACTCCTCGCCGTACTCCGCGCCCACAACGTCTCCCCGATGACGTGGCTTGAGGAGTGCCTCGGCCAGCCGCACGGCGAGAGCCTCGCCCGCGTCCTGAACGAGTTCCTCCAGGAGACCGATACCCAGCTGTGGGATGACCGGCAGGACCTCATGCGCTTCGCCACGGCGCACGTCGACCGCTACATTGGCGGCGAGCTGGGCAACAATCTGCTCTACACCTACCGGATGCGGATGATCTCCGAAGCCCTGGAGAACCTGGCCGCCGTCGCCGTCCGGGCCGCGCTCGCCGTCCTGCGCCGTGCCGGGGCGGCCACTGGTACCTCTTCGCTCGTGGCCCGTCTCGTCCGGGAGGGCGCCGCGTACCACCGGCTGAAACTGTCGCAGGTCTTCACCACCGAGCCTCCCGCCGTCCTCCGCCAGACGGCCTACTTCGACATCGACCTCCTGCTGGAGGACGCACGGACAGGGGCAGAGTCACCCGACATCCGCCGCTACCGCCTGCCCGAGCGGATGAAGCGGACGTTCGTGCTCACCGACCAGCAGCGGTCCACGCTGCGCACCTACATGGGGGAGATGGGCTCGACGGCCGCCGGGCTCGGCTGGCTCCTCACCAAGGTCAGAATGCCTGATATCGTCCGGCAGGTTCGCATGACCGCCGTCGGCTCCGGCTCGTCGGATGCGGAGCCCTCACGAACGGATGCCGTCACGCCGTGACCGATGCCCTCGCTGCCCGCTTCGCCTCCTTCCGCCGTCCCTTCAAACTGATGGTGACCGGAGGCGGAACGGGCGGGCACACCTATCCCGCCCTGACCGCAGTCCGCGAGATGCAGACCGTCCTGCACAACCACGGCACGAGCGTGGACGTGCTGTGGGTCGGCACCGCCACCGGACTCGAATCCCGCGTCGCCCCCGCCGAGGGCATCCCCTTCGAGACCGTCCCGACCGGCAAACTGCGCCGGTCCAGCAACCCACTGAAGATGATCAACGCCGAGAACATGCGGGACATGGGCCGCGTGCCCAAGGGCGTGCTGGAGGCGCGCGCCATCGCCCGCCGCGTCCGCGCCGACGTCATCCTCTCCACCGGCGGCTACGTCGCCGTACCCGTCGGCTTCGCCGCCCGCGCGACAAAGACCCCCCTGGTCATCCACGAGCAGACCGTACGGCTCGGCCTGGCCAACCGGATCCTTGCCCGCTCCGCGACCGCCGTCGCCCTCTCGTCCGAGAACTCCCTGAGCCTCCTGCCGGACTCCGTGGCCGCCAACGCCGTCGTCACAGGCAACCCCGTCCGCCCGACCGTGTTCACCGGCCAGGCGGCCAAAGCCGCGCCCGCCCTCGGCATGGCTGGGTACAACCCGGCGCTCCCCACCGCCTACATCACGGGCGGCGCGCAGGGCAGCGAGCAGATCAACGGCATGATCCGGGAGAACCTGTCCTGGCTGCTGTCCGTCGCCAACGTCATCCACCAGTGCGGACCGGCCTGGGTGGACAAGTCCCGCCAGGCCGCCGCCGGACTGCCGCCCGAGCTACACGCCCGGTACTGGGTGGACGGCTTCGTCGGCCCTGAGCTGCCCGACGTCCTCGCGCTCGCCTCCGTCGTCGTCTCCCGCAGCGGCGCGGGCACCATCTCCGAACTGACCGCGCTCGGCAAACCGTCCATCCTCATCCCCCTTGCCTCCTCGGCGGGCAACGAGCAGGAGCACAACGCCCTGCATCTCCAGCAGGCTGGGGCTGCTGTGGCACTCACTGGGGAACAGGTGAACGCCCGCGCACTCCGGGCGGCCCTCGAACCGGTGCTGTACGACCCACAGCGCCGGGAGGCCATGGCGACGGCCGCCCGCGCGATGGGCAAGCCCGACGCCGCGTCCCGGCTGGTCGACGTGCTGCTGAACGTCGCGCTCGGCGGCTTGAAGTAGCCGTACGGCGGCGGGATTCAGTGCAGGGCCCTCCCGTGGTTACGAGGGTGTCCGACACCTCTCATAGCGTCGGCTGAACGGACCACGCGAGTGCCACGGCGACCGACTCAGCTGTCGATTGTCACCGCTGGGGCTGGGTTCCACAACTGGAACCCAGCCCCAGCACGAGTGGGTGTACCCAGAGGGAGGGCTAGGGTCGAACGTATGACCACTTCCCAAGGGCTGACGCTGGGGAGCGTCGGTGAGTTCGTCGAACGTCGGATCCTCAAGGACCGAATCCGCATCGAGCGGAAAGGTGAGCCCGTCTTCAACCCTGACACGGGGCAGTATGAGCCCGGCCCTCCCGTCTTGGTCTACGAAGGGCGCGGGGCGATCACTCCAGTCGGAGGACCGTCCTTCGTCCTCCACCTGGCTGGCCAGCCATACGTAGACGACACCCCCTCCCGCTACCGTGTGCTCACGCCGATGGTCGCGCCCGTGGCATCACGGGAAGACACTGTCACGGTCGTCCAGTCTGAGGACCCGTCCGCGCTGAAGCGCACATGGCGGGTGACAGACCTCGGCGAGACGTCCACTCTCAGCGTCGTGCGCATCACGTGGGTGGATCAGGTCACCCAGACGAGTGGAGGTGCGGCACGGTGACCACAGGCATCGACCCCGCAGAAGTCCAGAGGCAGCTCGAAGACAAGCTCCTCAAGGACACGATCAGGATCTCCCGGGTCACCGGCACGGCCGTGCTCGATCCTGTGACCGGCCTCGTCGGCCCTGTTCCCGCGGCGGTGATCTACGAGGGACGGGGGGCTGTCCTTTCCGGACACGGCCAGGTGACGGCTGAGGGCATCGTCGGACGCCAATGGCTGGACGACACCGTCTCGTGGTACCGGCTTCTGACTCCCCTTGGCGCAGCCGTACCTGCACGGTCGGATCGTGTCGAAGTGGTGACGGCGTACTCGGGCAGTTCGGCGACTTTGGGGCGAACGTGGCAGGTCCTTGACTCATCGGAGGCCAGCACTGTGGAGTTGGTCCGCGTCACGCGGCTCGATGAGATCACCCCTCCCTGAGGGCAGGTTGGGCGAATCTGATTCGCGCATACGCTCGACGTATGGAGATTGATAAGGAATCGCAGACCGAGGTGAAGCGCGTGCGCATCGCCTCGGAGGGAACCATCGGCTCGCTGGAGATCGATGGTGTGGACTGCTCTCGCTACGTGTCCGCGTACGCGCTCAGGCACACCGCTGGTGAGCCACCCTTGCTCGTCGTGGAACTGGCACCCGCTCGGGTATCGCCTCACTTCGACGGATGCGCCCGCGTCGCCGTAGGGGTGCCGTACGAGCCCGGCGAAGCTGCCGCGCGATTCCTCTCCGCCATCGACCCCTCCCTCCTGGAGAGGGCTGCAATGGCGCGACCGGATCTGAGAAGCGACGAGCACGGGTACACCGCCTCGGTGCTCACGCAGCTCCAGGAGTGGGCCCGTGGCGAATTCGGCGAATCGGAAGGCAGTGATGACATCGCCGCGTAGCTCGCGCGTTGGCGCGTCCGGGAACGCTGCGGAGATCGCCGCTCGACTCGACGCGCGTGCTGCGAGGTCATTGCCCGAGACGGTTGCGATCGTCCAGCACTACGCCATGCTCCTGGAGACTCGGATCAAGGCCAAGGCATCGGGGCGCCCGGGGCCGAACGCCCCGACGGGCGACTACCGACGTAGCTGGACCCATCAGATCGCAACCAATGGCGCGTTGGTCGTCGGGACCGTCGGCACCAACAAGCCTCAGGCCCGCAGGCTCGAATTCGGCTTCGTGGGAGCCGACAGTCTCGGGCGCATCTACAACCAGCCGCCCTTCCCTCACGTGGGTCCGGCCGTTGAGGAGATCCGGCCTCTCTTCATCGCGGCACTCGCCGACTCGATCGCTGACCGCTGAGCGGTCGGAAACTCGCCCGCATGCCACCGGCGGTTCATCCGACTCGACGAACCGTTGGAGAGATATGCCCGTTTCAGGGCGAGAAGTGTCCCTCGCTGTCCAGAAGATGTTGTCCACAGCGACCACTCGGAGCTGTGGATATGGAGTCGCGCCGACTACCTCCAGCTTGCCCTCGGGCGCGCAGATTCCCTACAGCGTGCTCTACCCGCTCGGAGTGACCACAAGTGGGCCGCCGTATGGGGATCCCGATGCGGACGCCCGGGTGCTGCTTCAGCTCACGTCGGTGGCGACGACTGCTGAACAGGTCGAATGGATGGCTGACAGGGTCCGGTCGGCCATGGTGTCCCGGCAGAAGGACGGCTCGTACGCGAGGCCGATCATCGTGACTGGCTGCTCTGTCATGCAGCGGTTTGTCGATAAAGAGGAAGGCGTGGCCGTATCCAGTGGCGTATACAGTTACGTTCAGCGGTACGTGATCGAGCTGACCACGCTCAACTCCTGATCACCACCGCACTCACCGCGGAGACTCCTCGCGGACGCCCGGCCACCACCGGTACGGGCCGATTTCCCTTACACATCGCCTGTCGGCGACGAGTTGGGGGACGGTCCGGGTGGAGTCCTCACGGGTCGCTCCCCCGGAGGAGCACATGGCCATCACGCAGAAGCGGTTCATGCGGCGCGGGGTAACGAAGTTCTTCTTCCTCCCAAAGGTCACCGCCACCCCGCCGGTCCCCTCTCGGACGGAGTTGACCACGGCCACGGAACTCTCCGAGGCCATCAGTGACATCGAGGGCTGGGCCTTGGAGAACGCGGCTATCGATACCCCCGACATGGGGTCCAAGTTCACTACCAGCATCGACGGTGAAGACAAGGCCGATAGCTCCAGCTTCACCTTCTACGAGGACCAGGTGGATGACTCCTTGGAGAGACTGCTGTCCAAGGGCGTCGAGGGTTTCGTTGTCATCCTGCGGAAGGGAGACATCCCTGGCGGCAAGAGCATGGACACCTTCCCCGTTCGCGTCGGCAGCCGGTCGGCCTCGTACACGGCTGCCGCTGAGCCAGCCAAGTTCAAAGTGTCCTTCGTCATCACGGACCAGCCAGTCCTTGACTCGCCTGTACCGGCTGCGGCCGTCCCCGGGCCCTGACGAGAGGGTGTCGTATGTCCACCATCACTCCACCTCCGGCTGCCGTTGCCCGAGACCCGCACTGGTCCGCCAAGATGGCCAAGCTCCGAGCCCGCCGACTGGCCGAGAGGACGGTGCGGATCTGCGATGAGCCCACCCTCAAGGCGAGCGTCACCGAAGCCGCGCTCGGGCTGGCGAAGGCACGCACCCAGGCCCAGGCCAGCTCTATCGATCAGGCCGTTCCCGAAGAGCAGCGTGAGGACTGGGTCCAGAGTGTCCCCGAGGTCATTGCCGCCGAGGGGAGGCTCGCCGACGCACAGCGCCAGCTCGACGAGGCCACCATCCAGTTGATCTTCCGAGCCCTTCCCCGGCCTGCGTGGGAGCAGCTACTCCGGGATCACCCGCCGACTGAGGCGCAGGCGGACAGCGGGATGGAGTACAACGTCGAGACCTTCCCCGCCGCCCTGATCGCTGCCTGCCACATTGAGCGCGACGAGACCGGGACGGAGGTCGCGGGCATGACGGAGGTTGAAGCCCAGGAGCTTCTTGACCTTTGGGCGGACTCGGACGCGAAGGCGCTGTTCACTGCCCCGCTTCTGGTGAATCAGACACCCAGGACGGACCTGGGAAAAGGCTGACGACCGACGCAGGATTCCGCGCCGAGATGGAGCTGTGCGCCGACTACGGAATCCCACACAGCCAGTTCCTGGGGGCAGGCGACGGCCGCTGGTCAGCACTCGACCGAGCCAAGGCGATCGCCCACCTCTCCTTCACCAGATCGGTCTGCGACGGCTGCGGCACGCGCGGAGCTGAATGGGACGAAGCGGCGGGCGGCGATCGGTTCGCGTATGTGCCTGAGGCGCACAGGTGCCCGGGGTGCGAGCTGATCGAGATGGAACGCGAGCAGATTCCGGATGGCTCAGAGGGGCGTGGGATGAAGATCGGGCTCCGGCCTCGGAAGGACGTGTAACGCCGTGAGCGGCGCGTACAACCTCTACGTCAACCTCATCGCCAACACGGGCAACCTCGCCGCCGGGTTCAGGGGCGCGGCGGGGCACGTTCGAGGCCTCGATCGGGACCTTGCGGGTCTTGGCGCCCGGATGGCCGCGCTCCAGGCCGCGTCGGACGGGCTCGCCAGAGCCCAGGTCGCCGCCAGCGCGGAAACGATCCGTTCACAGGCCCAGATCGTGCAGGCGAACCAACGGGCGGCTGCCGCTCAGCAGGCGGTCGTACAGTCCCAGCGCACTCAGGCCCGCGCCTCTGCCGTCGCGACCTCGGTGGCGACCCGGGCACAGCAGGCACAGACCGCTGCTGTCCTCGCGGGTGAGCGGGCAGCACGCGCTCAGGCACTCGCCCAGACCATGGCTGCGCGCGCCCAGGAGACAGCAGGCCGCGGAGCGCAGGCGGCCGCGCGGACCGCACGAGCAGCGCAGGACGCCGCCGACCGCGCCACACGGGAGCATGCCGCCGCGCAGGCCCGCGCGGTCACCGCCCAGCAGGCGGCAGCCCGAGCGACCGCCCTTTCGCAGCGGGCTTCGGCGGGGCTGGCCGACGCTGAGACACGGGCCCGAAACGCGGTGGGCGCCCGTGACGAGGCCCAGCGCACCGCCGCCCGGAACGCTCAGGCGTCCGCGAGGCAGGTGGCGCGCGCCGAATCGGAACTCATCGCCGCGGTGAACGCCCGCGCGGCCGCCTTCGCCCAGGGCGGCCTGGTCATCGGAGCGGCCCTCGGCCTCGGCGTCGCCAACGCCATCCAGCTTGAGAAGGCGATGGCGAACGTTCTGACGATCTCCCAGGAGATCGACTCGGGCAACGTCGACCAGTACACGGACGCGGTCATCCGCCTGTCGACCGAGGTCCCGCAGTCCGCCGAGATGCTGGCCGATGGCCTCTACCAGATCGTGTCCACCGGCTTCGACGGCGCGGAAGCCCTGTGGATCCTGGACGCTGCGGCGAAGGGCGCCTCGGCGGGCCTGACGACGACCGAGGTCGCGGCGCGGGCGGCCCTCGGAGTGCTCAAGGCGTACGGCCTGCCCGCGTCGGCCGTCAACGACGTCCTGGACACGATGTTCCAGACCGTCAATCTGGGCGTCATCACCTTCGAAGAGCTGGCGAGCGAGCTCGGAGACGTCGTGCCCATGGCTGCGGCGGCTGGCGTCGAGTTCCACGACATCGGTTCCGCGATGGCGGCGATCACCCTCGCTGGCATCCCGACAGCGGAAGCCGCGACGGCGCTGAACATGCTCTTCACTCGCATGTTGACGCCGACCCGCGAGATGCGGGACGCGATCCGGGAGGCTGGCTACGAGTCCGTCGCTGCGGCTATCAGGCAGGACGGTCTCTACGTCGTGGTGAACAAGCTCCGCGCCGCTACTGGCGGATCTGCGGACGGCATCTCCCGGATGACCAAGGACATTCGCGCGACCCGGGCCATGCTGGCCCTGTCGGCGGCTGAGGGCAAGAACTACGCCGAAACCTACGAGGGGATCTCCGTAGCCGTGCAGCGCGCTGGCGCGACGGAGCGGGCCTATGCAATCCAGATGGACACCACGGCCGGGCAGTGGGCTCTCGCCCGCAACCAGCTCTCGGCTCTGGGTATCGATCTGGCCCGCGGCCTCCTGCCCGTTCTCCAGACCATCGGCGAGTACGTGAGCGTCGTTGTCGGTGCGGTCAACGACCTGCCGGGCCCGGTGAAGAGCCTGGCTGGGGTCCTGATCGCGGTAGCCGCAGCCGGGATGCTGGCCCGCGCGGCCTTCATGAAGTTCGGCCTCCAACTGGTCGCCTTCCGGCAGCAGGTCACCGCAGCCCGCGCGGGCGGCGCCGTGCTTCCCGCCATCCTGTCGGGTGCTGGCATCGCTGTGGCCGGTCTGGCGACCGTGCTCACGATCGGCGTGGCCGCCTACGCCGCCTACTCGGCGAGCAAGCAGAAGGCCAAAGCGACGACCGAGGAACTCATCACCGCGCTGCGCGCCGAGCGTGAAGAGGGCGAGCAGGGAGCTGGCATCCGCAAACTCGCCGAGCAGCTCACCAGCAGCGGCGACGTGAAGAAGCTCAAGGACGCCGGGGTCGAGATCGAGCGAGCCATCGACGCGATTACCAGCGGGGGCAAGAAGTACAAGGACCTCTTGGCGGAGATGGAGTTCGGCAAGGCGGCGTCGTGGGAGGTGTCCGGCCGGGCCTACACCTACGATGCCTCCTTCGACCGCGCCAAGGCAGTGCTGGAGAAGCAGCACAAGGTGTGGTCGGACGCCGTCAAGAAGGAGTCGGCGCTCGCAGCCAGCATGGAGGTCGTCAACGCCAAGATCAAAAACCAGCGCCTGGAGATGGCGGGCCTGTGGGATCTGACGGCCCAACTCCCTACCGACCGGGTGGGCGCGATTCAGTACACAGCCGAGATGGAAGCCATGGGCAAGGCCCTGGCCGACATCGTCGACCCCGCGAAAGCATGGCGTGCCGCCCAGGACCAGGTCGCCGAAGCGAACCGCAAGGCGGGCAGGTCCGCCGACGCTGCGAAGGCGAGCCTCTCGGACTACCTCGACCAGCTCCGAAAGCAGCTGGCGGCGCAGAGAGAGTGGCAGACGAACCTCGGTCGCCTCGCGGCATCAGGCCGTCTCGATCTCGTGGACCATTTCGCGGAACTCGGGGTCGACGCAGCCCCGATGCTCGACGAGCTGGTCCGGCAGCTCGGCGCTGGCAGCACGAAGGTGGCAGACGAACTCGAAAGCATCATCCAGGAAGGCGCGGCCCGCGCGACTCCCGCCTTTCGGGCAGGTCTGGAGAACCTGCCCGGCATCGCTGCCCGGTACGGCAAGGAGATCGCCGCAGCCTGGGCTGATGCCTCGTCCACCAACGACCCCGGGAAGCTCGCCGCCGCGATGCAGCGCATGGCCCTCGCGGACTTCGGACGCGTGGCCAGACGCCTGCCAGAGGAAGCCCGATCGTCGATGGAACAAGGGATGAGGCTGCTCGCAGACGTGGCGGCCCGCGGCGGCAAGGAGGCTGCCGAGGCACTGAAGACCAGCCTCCTCACGGGGAACCTGGAGGCGGTACGAACCCAACTGGCGCACACATTCGGTGCGGATCTGCCCATCGAAGCACCCGACCTGTCCGGTGTCGTCGCGGCGTTCAAGCAGGCCGGTGGCCAGGCGAATATGGAGTGGGCAGGGGCCCTGTCGCTCATCCAGGTCACCGCAGCCACCAAGGGCGCCGCCGCGGCGCGTAGCCTCACGTCCGCTCTGCTGTCGGGCGACATGGCGGCGGTGAAGGCGATGCTCAACTCCATCGGCCTCTCGGTTCAGGCCATCCCCGGTCAGAAGCACATCAGCGTGAACGTCACCACGAACCAGCCACCGCCCGTCGTCGTGCCGATCCTCTTCCAGCGGCGGGCGAGCGCGCACGACAAGGACGCCAACGGCGTTCCGGACTTGATTCAGGCTCCGGTTCGGCAGGCTGACGGCGGAGTCCTGTCGTTCTTCGCGAATGGGGGCATACGCAAGGAAGAGCACGTCGCGCAGATCGCGCCGGCCGGAAGCTGGCGCATCTGGGGTGAGCCGGAGACTCACGGGGAGGCTTACGTACCTCTCGCCGAGGCCAAGCGGCCGCGCTCCAAGGCCATTGTGGAAGAGGTCGTCCGCCGCTTCGGAGGCGAGGTCGCCTGGTACGCGAATGGTGGTCTCACCGGCTTCCAGTACGAGGCCCCGGAACTGTTCTCCCTGTCCGGGATCGCCGGTGACTCCAAGACGAAGAAGGGCACGTTCTCCCTCGCGCTGTTCGCCAAGAACCTCGACAAGTCCACTGGCGTTGCGGCCCGGTGGCGCGCGGATCTGGATGCTGTGGCGCGGCGTGCCGGCCAGGACGTCGCGGACGCGCTGGCCGACATGGGCGAGGACGGCATCGCGCTGACCCGCAAGATGGCCACCGGCAGCTCGAAGTACGTCAACGCCATGGCTGCTGATCTCCGCAAGCTCGCGGCAGCGTCGAAAGCCAGCCTCAGTTCGTACACCAGCCAGCTGAAGCAGGCGGTCAAGGACCAGATCGCCTTCGAGCAGCACCTCACGCAGCTCGCCGCCAGCGGGTACGGAGACCTCGCCACGATGCTCGCCGAGCAGGGAGACTCAGACGCCGAGACCCTGGCTGCCGCAGCAGTGAAGGACAAGAAGAGCGCGCAAGCCGCTAATGATCAAGCCAAAGCCGCGAGCCAAGCAGTCCCGGATGCTGACCTCCCCGACCTCGTCGCGATCATCTCCGCCATCAAGAGCAGCAAGACCGGTATCCACCAGGTCGTCGACTCCACGGGCATCGAGGTGGACCGCGTCATCGAGATCGCCAACCTTGCGCTCAAGCACATCAAGAAGGCTCTCGGTGCCAAGGGAGCCACATTCCTGGAGGACCTGAGCCGGGCCAATCGGGGCCTCGCCTTTGAGACAGGGGGAATCCTCACCCCCGGCCTCTACGCCACGAGTAACGGCATTATCCGCTTCGCTGAGCCCAGCACCCAGGGAGAGGCATACATTCCTCTCGGCGCCGGGACGCGCGGGTCTGCGGCCAGAGTCCTCGCCGACGTCGCCCAACGCTTCGGCTACCGGCTGACACCCGCGTCGACCGGGCCCTCCCGGATGGTCGACGCCCGGCCCACTGCCAGCGTCCAGGTCGTCGTGGTTCGCGAGCAGCCGAAGTCCCTCATCGAGAACATGCCCGTCACCGTGCACGCAGACGGCAGAAGCGACGCTGCGGACGCATTCGGCACCGAGATCATGCGCAGGCTCCGCAACGCCCAGCGCGGCGGACGAATCTGATGAGCCTCAAGGACTGGCAGATCGACGTCGCCGGATTGATCCTCGGCCCTGGCTCGCCGTACGTCCTCGCGGACGTGACAGGGCTCGGCGCACCGCCCCTGCGCACCCAGGACGTCGACAACCCCGTAGACGACGGGGCCTACCCCGGCGTCGACTACTACGGCCAGCGCCTCGTGCGCATCGAGGCGGCGATCCGCACGCCCGGAGACCCTGCGGCGGCCACCGATGCCCTCGCCCGCCTGCATGAAGCCGCCGCGCGCCCGTCCGTGCGGAGGACGGCCGGAGCTCTGGCAGTCCTCCGGCTGAAGTGGCCTGGGCGCGAGGCACGCCGCCTCTACGGCCGGGTCAGACGCGCGGACGCCATCTCCACCGCCCAGACGATCTATGGGTGGATACCGCTGGAGATCGAGTTCGCCGCCGATCCGCGCTTCCACGGCGACGTGCAGCAGACCCTCACGCTGCCACTCGACATCTCGCAAGACAGGCAGGGATTCAAAGCGCCGCTGACCGCGCCTCTCACCACGGGCGTGGCCAACCCGTCGACCCGGCCCGGGTGGGTTCACAACGACGGTGATCTCCCCGCCTACCCGAAGCTCCGCATCACCGGGCCGATCACCAACCCGCGCATCTGGATCGTCGAGACGGGCCGATCGCTAGAGCTGTCGATCACCCTCGGCCAAGGCGAATGGGTCGACATCGACACACGGCCGGGGACGCGGTGGGTGCTGCGCAACGGGACAGGTAACGCGAGCTCCGCGCTGGCCGGCGCGTCGCGTCTCGACCGGTTCACGATTCCATCCGGCCGCTCAGAACTCCGCTGGACTGCCACCGACTACACCAACACCTGTCGACTCACCGTCCAGTGGCGCGACGCCCACACCGCCCTATGAAGAGGAGTACGCACCATGGCTCTGATCCAGCCCCCCATGCTCGTCCACGGCGGAACCCACCCCGCCCGCGCCATGCGCATGATGATCCGGGACCTGGCTCGTGGAAGCGCGGGCGTGACCGAAGGCAACGATCTGCGAGTCAGCCCGCTGTCCACGCCTGGTGCCGGAGTCCGTGTCGGCGACGGGTCGGCGGTCATCCGAGGCGCGACCTGGGGACAGGGCTCCTACACCCAGTACAACGTCGGCGACGCCACGGTCCCGATCGCGCCCACCGGGGCCAAGCCCCGCTCCGATCTGATCTGCCTCCGAGTGGAGGATCCCGAGTACGAAGGTAACCGGAACCCCGCAACCGAGGACATCGGCTACTTCCATGTGGTCAGCGGAGTGTCCAGCACGATGACCGCTACGCCAGCCGGAATGACTGCGATCCCACTCGCCCGGCTCGACATTCCCGCGAACACGGCCACCATCACCTCAGCCATGATCAGAGATCTACGGCGAATTGCTAACCCGCGTCGAGAAAGCACACTCCTCAATTCCTTCCCCACCGCATCCAGCACGCTCAAGTACAACGACAACAAATGGCACAAGTGGCCTTCGGCGGGGGCCTGGAACATCACCATTCCCTCCTGGGCCACTACCGCGAAGATCGTCGTGACCGTCGCCGGACTACGGATGATCGGTGGCAACGTCTACGCGCGAATGCGCCAAAGCTTGGGCTCCGACGTCGGCCAGGAGACCCCGATTGACGATGACCAGGCCCACATCAGGCGCAGCACGGTCGTCCTCGGCGACACGGTCTCCATCTCCGCATCCGCTCGCGGTACTACCCAGCGCCTCTCTCTGGAGACCTACATGCACAGGTCAGAGAGCGGCGACCTGACCGTCGACGACGGCACGTCGTTTTTCTGCCAGATCGAGTTCACTGAAGGCGTCATCTGACGATGACGTCCTATCGCTATCTGGCTCAGAACGCCCTGACGCGCGCCCTGGTCGCGCCCGACATTCCGATGTCCCAGGTCGAGTTCGGGCCCGAACTGAACGGGGCTGGATCTCTCACCGCAGTCGTGGAGCCCCGCCTCGCTCACCTGGCCCGCCAGCAGCTCGACCCCGGCAACACCCTGCTCTTCGTGGAGCGCGACCGCTCCCTCCTCTGGGGCGGCATCGTCTGGCGGGCCGAACCGGAAGGACAGAGGCTTCGCGTCGAGGCAGCCGGATACGGCTCCTACCTCCACCGCCGCCACGACCTCCACGGGAACCTCGGAGGCCGAGGGCCCTACATCCACACGGATCCCTGCAAGATCATGCGAGACGCGTGGAACTACTGCCAGGAACAGCCGGACGGCGACCTCCACGTGGCCGTCGACTCCACGACCTCCAAGGCCACCGTCGGCACGCCAGCCGAACCGTATGCGATCGACTGGTGGGAAGCACCGACCCTCGGCGCCGTGATCGATGACATGACCGCGGTCGAGTCCGCACCGGAGTGGACCGAAACCGTCGCGTGGGGCAAGGACGGTCTCCCGGCCGCACGGATCCGCCTCGGCTGGCCACGCCTCGGCACCCGGCGGCATGACCTCTCTTTCACCAGCGGCGTCAACATCGCCACGTCCGTGCCGGTGCAGTACGACGCGGACGGCTTCGCCCAGGTCGTCATCGCTCTCGGCGCCGGTGAGGGTCGAGGCCGACGTCGAGCCACGGACGCGGTGAGGGATGGCCGGCTGCGACTGGAGCACGTCGTGGAGATCCCGTCAGAGAAGGGGAACGATCGGCTCGCCGCCCGCGCCCGGACCGAGAGGATCGCGCGCCAGGTCATGGGCGAGGTCTCGGAGATCGTCGTACGGGACCACCCGTCCGCCCGCATCGGCTCCTTCCAGGTCGGCGACGATGTCCGGCTGCGCCTGCATGACCAGTGGGTGGACTTCGATGGCTGGGCCCGGATCGTCGGCTGGCAGATCAAGCCACCAACCGGAGAACAGCAGGAGCACGTCCTCGTACAACTTCAGCGCGCCGACCGATTCACGTACGGAGGCTGACGCCATGGCGCACTCTCTCAGCCAGTTCGCCGCGCGACTAGCCCAGGTCGAGCGACGACTCGACCGTGCCTCCCGCACCGCGCAGCTTGCCTACAGTTCGATCGAGAACGGGGCGATCGAGGTGCATGATGACGCTGGCCAGCTCACCGGGATCATCGGCGTCCAGCCCGATGGGACCACGGGCGTGAACATCGTCAACGGTCCGCCGCCGCCGCGGCCGACGGCCCCGCTCGTCACATCGGTGCTCGGTGGCATCGGCGTCAGGTGGGACGGAACGTGGGCCGACGCGCTCGCGGCCCCGCTCGACATCGCCCGGGTTGAGATCCACACCGCGCCCACCTCCAGCTTCGTCCCCGGAAGGGGCACGCTGCGCACGACGATGGAATCCCCGCAGGGCGGGACGACGGTGATTTCCACGAGGGCCAGCACGCCCCTGTTCGTGCGCTTGGTAGCCCGTACCACCTCTGGGGCTGCCGGTGAGCCGTCGAACGTGGTCGGGCCGGTCGGGCCAGCTCTGGTAGCCGGGTCGGACCTGGCGGCGGCCAGCGTGACGACCGGGAAGCTGGCAGCGGGAGCGGTGGAGACCGCGCACATCTCTATCGGCGCGATCACTCCAGAGCAGCTCGCAGTGGGCCAGGGGACGAACCTGGTACCGGATCCCTCCTTCGAAGGCGCGGCCACGGCGAAGCGCATTGCCGCGGCCGGCGCACCGTGGTCCTTCGCACCCGGTGCCCGTACCGGGGTCGGCGTGCGTGCGGACTGCGACTCGGAGGTGCCCGCCTACCTCACTCTGCCCCTGGCCACCGTGCCGATGCTGCCTTCCGCGCAACTGTGGCTCGCCGTTGACATCCTTGTCTCCGCCGACCTCGCCGCTGCCGGAATCAAGATCCACGCCCGCTGGCAGGGCGTGGCTGACGAGGTCCTGGGCTACGGGGTAGTTGAGAGCACGGCACCGGTGGCTGGCAGGTGGCAGCGCATCACCGGCCAGGTCACAGCCCCGCAGGGTACGGTCCGAGCGGTGATCTGCCTGGAAGCGTCGGCCGCGACACGCGGCCAGGTCGTCTTCGACAACGCCGAAGCCGTACCGACCTTCGGCCGGGCCACTGGAGGCTCCCGCGCGGAAGTCGGACCTCAGGGCCTGCGGCTGTACGACGAGACGGGTGGCGAATCCGTCTCGCTGGTCACGGGAGCCCCCCAGTATCTGACGCTGCGCTCCCAAGGCGTCCCCGTGGCCACGATCGACACCGCCGGTCATGCCGCCTTCGGCGACGTGTCCGTTGCGGGAACGCTGTCCGTCGGTGGAGATCCGCTCACCGAACTCCTGGCGGACCACGCTCGTGGGCTGGTCGCGGTCCAGCACATCTCCAGCAGCAGGACTGCTGGCACCACTGAGATGGGCTTCGTAGAGCTGGCTTTCGAATGTGACCCCACTCGTATGTACCGGATCGGGCTCACCTGCCTGGCCAACCCCGACGTGACGGGAGGGGAGCTGCGGGTGAAGGTCCGGGACGGCGGCACGGCGTCCCCCACCATCAGCTCGCCCCAGTTGTACGAGCACAGACACTCGCTGGCTCTCTCTGGGTATCAAACCCTGCATATGGAGATGGTTCGGGCTGGGCGGGACATCGGGGCTGGTACGCGCAGGCTGCTGATCACGTTTTTGACGACGACGGGCACTGTGGACCTCTTCGGGCAGGCAAGTCGGCTCGGTACGTTCTACGTGGAGGACATCGGCCGTCAGCTCCCTCAGACGGGCGGCTACAACGACGGCGGCGGCACCACTGCGCCACCCAAGCGGACGTACACCAAGACCTACAGCGCGTCGTGGTCCGCCTCCTACGCCAAGCGGGCCGGGCACAATGCGTACTTCGGGCCCAAGGCGGTGCAGGGGTACGTCGATGCGACGAGCGGGATCCACGCGGCTCTGATCGGCTTCCCGGCTGCGCTCTCCACGGACCTGGCCGGAGCGGTGATCGAGCGGGCGGAGGTGTACCTCTACTTCGATCACTGGCACTCGGCGGGTGGGGGTAGAGCGGTCATCAAGGCCCACGCGCACGCCACTCGACCGGCGAGATTCACCGCCGACGCGGAAGCGATGATGATCACATGGGGGAGAAATGCGGGTAAATGGGTCGACGTGACCAAGGTTTTCGACAGTGTCCGCTGGCGCGGTATCGCGCTTGATCCAGATAGTGCTGACCGGGCCTTCTACGGGGTTGCGCGAGGCGTCGGAGAGACCTACAGCCCGAGGCTCCGCGTCACCTACGTCAAATAGGGAGAACCCAGAATGCCCAGCCTGTACGGCGATCTCGTCGCCAACGGCGACTTCACCAGCGGCCTCACCAACTGGTGGGCTGGCGACCCGGCAATGATCACCATCGACGCACCCGGCGCCGGAGTGGACGCCACAGCCTCCACCGACGCCGTCCAGCTTTGGGACGCCCCCTTCGGCCAAGACGGCGTCACCCTGCGCACAGGATGCTCTTACACTCTGTCCTTCACAGCCCGCGCCTCCCAGCCCGGTGCCGTCCTGCGCGCCAAGGTCGGTCTCGGGGCCGTCCCGTGGACAGTCGCGATCGAGCAGACCGTGTCTCTCCCCATGGTCGACACCCACTTCGTCCTGCCGTTTACGGCGGCGCTCGACACTGCGGCGGGACAGGTGGCGTTCCACATTGGGCAGGCCAGCCCGGTCACCGTGCACCTCACCGATGTGCGGCTCACCTGCTCCACAGTGCGGGAGGGCTTCTTCGTAGACCCGGCGTCCAATCCGGCGAAGTGGGTGGCGGACAACCCTGCTGATCCTCGCGCCCCTCAGATCGCTGGCGCTCTGGCCCGACGACCCATCGCTAAGTGGTTCGGGGACTGGACGGCCGATATCCAGTCAGCAGTGGACGCTCACGTGACGGGAGCAGCCGCAGTGGGGAAGCTCCCGATTCTCACGGTCTACAACATGGTCAACCGCGACCTCGGAGGCGAGTCTCGCGGCGGCGCCGCGACCCCGGCCCTGTACCGCACCTGGATCGAGTCGGTCGCGGCCGGGATCGGAGGACGACCGGCCCTCGTCATCGTCGAGCCCGACTCCCTCGCACAGATCGGACACCTGCCCATCCCAGAGGAGCGCACCGAGCGGTACGGCCTAGTCGCGTACGCCGCACAGACCCTGTCGGCGCTCCCCTTCACCCAGGTGTACCTCGACGGCGGCCACGCGACCTGGACCGACCCGGCAGAACAGGCAGCGCGTCTCAAGGCGGCCGGGGTCGAGGCGGCGCGGGGCTTCGCGGTGGGCGTCGCCAGTTTCCACGCGACGGATGTCTCCTGTCTCTACGGTCAGCAGGTTGCCGAAGCCCTTGCGGGCCAAGGCGTCCCTGGTGCGCGGTTCGTCGTCGACACCAGCCGAAACGGCAACGGGGGACTGGACCAGGACGGGGCGCAGGTCGACTACTGCAACCCGGCCGGACGACGGCTCGGACCGCCGTCCAGCATCGGCGTCGGCGGAGCCGAGTACCTGCTGTGGATCAAGGCCCCCGGGGACTCGGACGGGCAGTGCGGTGTCGCACCACCGGGCACTCCGGCTGGAACGTTCAGTCCGTATCTGGCGCAGCGTCTGATCGAGGGGTGGTGAAGGGAGGGGCCGTAGACTGAGGCACGCGGCGCGGGGCCGACTTCGAGGAGCACCGTGTCTCCCACCCAAGACCCCACCCCGTGGGAGCTGCTGCGGGCGATGCAGTCGCTTCGAGATGACCTTCGTGCGGACTTCGCCGCGTTCGCCGCCCGGCTGGCTGAGACGGTCACGAAGGAGTCGTACGCCGCCGATCGCCGCACTGACGAGGTCCGGCTCCGGGCTTTGGAGTCCAACCTCGCCGAGCTGCGGCAGGACCGTGAGAAGGAGCAAGCAGAGGCCCGGACCAACAGGAGGTTGGCCGTCTCCGCTTTCGTCGCCCCAACCCTCGTGGTATTGATCACCGCCGTGCTGCTTGCCGAGTTCGGCACCAAGTAGACCAAGCAGTACCCATCTGGCGCGGGGGAGAGCAGGAAGCGCACGATGGCAACACCACTCAGCGCAGATGTCGCGCTGCGGGCCTTCACTTCCGAGGGCTTGAACGTCCGGGAATCCCCGGGCTGGCGCACGCACAATCGGAACCACGTGGGGCCCTGGGGCCCCGCCCACGGGGTGATGATCCACCACACCGGCAGGTACTCGACCGAGGCAGGGATGGTTGGCCTCTGCTACAACGGCCGCTCCGACCTGCCCGGCCCGCTGTGCCACACCGTGATCGGAAAGACCGGCACAGCGCACATGGTGGGCTGGGGGCGCTGCAACCACGCTGGCCTCGGCGACGCGGCGGTCCTGGCCGCAGTGAAGGCGGAGCGGCCGGTACCTGCGGCCCAGAGGATCGATACCGATGGCAACCGCTACTTCTACGGCGTCGAGCTGATCAACCGGGGTGACGGCCGTGACCCCTGGCCAGCCGCCCAGCTCGACGCTGCGGTCCGATGGGCCGCAGCCCTGTGCAGGGCGCATGGATGGAGCGAACGGTCGATCATCGGCCATCTTGGATGGCAGCGCGGCAAAGTTGACCCCAAGGGTTTCAGCATGGCTGACTTCAGGGCCCGGGTCCACGCTCGCCTCGCCGACAGCAAGCCGGGCGGGACGAAGCCGCCGACCGCAGGGAAGCCGGTCCCTGCGCGGCCGTTGTTCCCAGGCAGGGGAGCCTTCGGGCCTGGGAAGGTCAACGACCACGTGCTCACGCTCGGGCGGCAGCTCGTGAAGCGCGGTTACGGTGATCACTACAAGGTGGGGCCATCCCCGACCTGGAGTGAGGCTGATCGTCGGAACGTAGAGGCGTTCCAGCGTGCTCAGGGCTGGACAGGGTCGGGCGCGGATGGCCTGCCGGGGCCGGATACCTGGCGGCGTCTTTTCGGTTGAAATCATGCCTATCGTTAACTCGGCCAGCCGCTGTCCGTAGTTCCCCTCGGAAGCCGAGCATGGAAGAAGGCCCCCGCCTTGGCGGGGGCCTTCGACCTCTTGGAAGTCCTCACTCTACCAAGCCTCAAGGGGCCGAGAACTTTGCACTGGCCACACCGCTCCGCTGGTTAGAATCTATAGGCATAGACTCTGTGAGTGGAAGGCGGCGGAGTGGAAGGCAATGAGACATCGGCGGTACGGAAGCCGTACCTGGTCGGTGGGGCGGAGTTTGCCGCGCTCTACGGTGTGAAGAGACTCCAGGTGAGTCAGTGGATCAGTCGCGACCAGACACTCAACTACCGGTACGCCAAGATCATCAGCGGCTCGCCCTACTGGCTGCTCCAGTTCGCCAAGGGGTTCGGCGAGACCACGCCTCGCCCGAAGCATGTGAACGAGGCCGAGCTTGAGCGGCTGATCAAGGAGCAGTCACCCGGGCGCTGGGTCGGGGAGGTCAGCCAGCTTCCGCCACTCGTCGGGCAGAGTGAGCTCGTGGCGCTGTTTCAGCTCCCATCGGCCGCTCTGTTGCGGAAGGCGATCAGCACAGGCCGCTTCCGCCAGCCCGACTACACCCTCTCCGGATCTCCTATCTGGCTTATGGAGCCGGTCGTCGAGGACGCGCCCGCCCTTCAGGCCGGAGCGCGCGAGGTCAAGTGGGAACTGGAGGAGGAGGCCCTGGCTGCGCTGCGGAACGGTACGTACGAAGGCCCTGGCTCGAAGATCATTCCGCGCGGTCCGGCTGCCCGTAAAGCCGCAGAGTAGGGCATATGGTCGGGTATTTTCTTGATCGTGACCTCGTATGCCTATAGAATGGGAGTGCATCTGAAGGGGTGCACTCTGAATGGGGGCATCGTGGGGCGAGTTGCGCTGGTTGGTGCGGGTTTACGTCAGCCGACTGGGCCGCGTTCGCGGGGCCCGCCCTTCGGGGCTCGCTGCTGCTCTTGATCGACGCGCTCTCATATCAAAAAATAGATACCAACACTCATTAGTGATGGTATTTTTCTGAGGGGGGAGTCTTGCTCGAGCACCAGCAGCCGCCGTTGTTCGGCACTGTCCAGCCCGTACGGCACCCAGCCGTCGTCGGCGACCTGACCATCCAGCAGAGGTTCGAGGCGTTCCATGCCCTCAACCCATGGGTGCTCAGGGCGCTGGCCCGGCTCACCGCCGACTGCGTGGAGCAGGGGTTCGCTCGCATTGGCATCGGGATGCTCTTCGAGGTTCTTCGCTACCGCTATGGGGCGGCTACCTCGGGTGACGAGTTTGCGCTGAACAACGACTACCGCTCCCGGTATGTCCGGCTCCTGCTGGACGAGCGCCCGGAGTGGGCCCCGTTCTTCGAGATCCGCGCCCTGCGTGCGGACTGACCACCTCACGACCTCTTGGAGACAGATCGTGAACGCCCCTGCGGGCGCAAAGCCGCCCGCCATCAAGCTCAAAACCCGAAAGCCCACCGGCATCGTGCCCTGGCCCCTGCTCCTCATCGAGGGCGAGGAAGGCGCCGGAAAGACCTACGCCGCAGCCGAGTTCTCGGCCAGTGACCGCATCGGTCAGATGTTCTGGATGGACCTCGACGAGGGAAGCGCCGACGAGTACGCGGCCATCGAGGGTGCGAACTACCTGATCATCGAACACGACGGAACCTACCGGGACATCCTCGAACAGGTCGAAGCCGTACACGCGGAGGCCCGACGGGCGGCAGCAGCCGGTGAACCCCCCGTCGTTCTGGCCATTGATTCCGGGTCCGCACTGTGGCGGATGCTCACCAACTGGACATACGAGCGGGGCCGAAGGACCACGAAGAACCGGGCGCTGCTCCAGGGTGACCCCGACGCCGCCTACGACATCGGCCGGAACCTCTGGAACGACGCTCTGGAGCGGTGGAACCGGATCATCTACCTGCTCCGCACGCTGCCCGGCATCGCCATCGTGCTGGCCCGCGGGAAGGAGGTGAGCGCGACCGACGACAACGGTCAGCCGATCCGGAACAAGAGCGAGTGGAAGGTCGCGGCCCAGAAGGACTTGGGCTTCGACTCGACCTGCTGGGTGCGGATGAAGCGCAACGCCAACCCTCAGATCATCAAGGTCCGCTCCCTGCGAATGCGTGTCGAGCAGCGCAGGCCGCTGACCCTGGACGACTTCAGCATCGAGGACTTGGTCTTCAACCGGCTCGGCTGTTCTGTCGAGTCACAGCCGCGCATCATGCCCGCCCTCGCCGGTGACCGTGTCCAGCCCTGGCTGAACCGCATCGCCAAGATGGAGGACAAGGGCAAGATCGCCGCGCTCTGGCGTTCCGTCCCCAGTCCGGAGAACCGCTTGGGACACGAGGAGATCCTGACCATCCGGGCCGCCGCCGAACGGCGGGCCGCCGAGCTGGAAAGCCCCCGCCAGGACATGGGAGATGGGCTCTCCAACGCCGACAAGCTCAGAGCCGCCGCCAAGCGGAAGGCCGCCGAGCAGGACGACGACGCCGAGCAATGACCCGTACGACCTCCTTGGAGCACACACCCATGTCCACAACCACACCGGCCGCGCCCTCGCTGTGGACGGCCGCCCACGATGTCGATGCTCGTCGGCCGCGCTCCCTCCAGACCCAGCTCGGAGCGTCCGACACCGTCTGCGGCAGACGTGCCGCGTACATCCTCCACAGGGTCGCGCCGAGCGACACCAGCGACAAGCGGGCCGCGATCCTCGGCACATACATCCACACCGGCCTCCTGGAGTCCGCCCGCACCGAGTACGGATGGCTCGTCGAGCGGAGCGTCCAGGACGACATGATCCGGGGGCACGTCGATGTCGTCCAGCTCGACGAAGCCACCTCCGCCCGGCTCCCAGCGCGGCACCGGCCTGCCGTTCCTGCCCCTGCCCTGACAGTGGAGGATGTGAAGACCAAGTCCACCTACCTCTGGGACCGGGTCCTTCGGTACGGAGCGACGGCGGGCGAACTGCGCCAGGTGCATCTCTACGCCGCGCTTCTCGCCGAGGCCGGGTTCGAGGATGTCCCCGGGCAGCGGTACCTCTCCCGTATTGGTCCGCTGCCGGTCGCGCGGATACGTTTCCGCTTCATCAACAGAGACAACGGCCAGGAACACGTTCAGGAGATCGAGTTTGACCCACAGCGGGCGGCCGAGGCCCGGTGGTGGGTTCAGAGGGTCAGTGAGACCGGGGCCCCTGAGGAGATGCCCCGGGACTTCGACGGCCCCGGTCTCGACCCGATCTGCGATTTCTGCCCCTTCCGGAGCCTGTGCTGGCCGGGCACCGAACCCGGGGCCCCCGTTCAGACGATGCTCATCCGCAACGACGCGGACCGCGAGCAGGCGCTCATCGACTACGTCCGGGGGCACGAGATCGTCAGCGAAGGGGACAAGATCAAGAAGATGGCGCGCGCGAAGCTCGACCGGTCCCCGGAAGGTATCTACGGCCCGAACCAGCTGGCCTGGAACGGTGGGAACGACGCCGAGGAGGACGACCTGGAGGCCATGGTCGACCTCCACGAGGTAGCCGGAATCCCGGTGCCGATGAAGCCGGACGGGAACCGCATGGTCCGCAACCTCAGTGATGCCGGACTGCCGATCCCGAGGCGCAAGAACGGCAAGAAGACAACGCGTTCGATCAGCGTCTCCCCGGCCTGATCGGCCCCGCGTTCACAGCCCCGCCCGGTCCGACCGGGCGGGGCACCCCGTCCTGCCCTCCTGTGCGCCCAGAAGGAACGTCGTGTCCATCCAGCTCATGATCGCTGCGGCCTACCTGCCGCCCGATGTGCTCAACCCCAGCCAGAAGCTGGCGCTGATGAAGCTCGCCGACAGTGCGGACGACGAGACGCGCTTGTCCCGGCCCGGACTCGTACGCCTCGCCGCGTGGGTCGGCGTCACCGACAAGCGCGCGATCACGCTCGTAACGGAGCTCATCGCCAAGGGACTCGTGGAGCGGGTGCAGACCGGCAAGGCCGGCCGGTCGGCGACCTACAAAGTTTTTCCGCTCGGTGTGCCGCCCACACCGACCACGCTGGAGCTTAAGGAGGCCGCAGAGGCACGTCGAAGCGGGCCCAAGAACCCTCGCAAGGCTCGCTCCGGTGTCGCGCGCGCGGCTCCCGCGCGGCCCGCGATGACCTACCGGGACGTCGAGGCACGCGTGGCGGAGCGGCAGCGCAGGGAGAGTGCGCAGGTAGATGCAGGGTTCCACGAAGAGAACCCAGAGGAGGCAGGGTTCCACGGGAGGAACCCGGAGGACGGAGGCAGGGTTCCACCGGTGGAACCCGATCGGTTTCATGGGGGGAACCCACTGGGTTCCAGTGGTGAAACCCCTTCCTTTCCTGGTTCTTCCTCTGCCCTTCCTTTCCCCCCTCCCCCCGCGGCTGACGCCGCAGGGGAGCATGCGTCCGCTCCAGACGAAGGGCCCTCACCGGAGGCTGCGGAGTCGATAGAGGGCTGCGCGAGGCACCGGGGGCGCCCTGCTGCCTCGTGCCGGGGTTGCGGTACCAATCCGCGCGCGGAGCGGAAGATTCAAGAGGACCGCGTAAAGGCCCAACAGCGCGCCGAGAACCGTCAGTTCTGGAAGGAGTGGCACGAAGGAACGGACGCTCGCGTACGACAAGCGGGCGCGAGAGCCGAGGCCACGGCGCAGGCGCGCAGGGAGGCGAGGGAGGCCGCGATGCGCGCGAAATGCCATGTAGAAAAAGGGAGTTAGCGCCAGAAAAAGGCGCCCGGAAATTTGGCCACCTCACCTAATGCATATAGAATAGAAGTATGAAGTCGGAGGGGGTCTCTCTCGTCGGGCGGGGGATCGAGCGGGCCGCGCGCCCGCCCAATGCCGCTTGAAGATAGATGCCAACTCTGTAATGTGTTGGAACACTCGACCTCTTGGAGAGACTCGTGAGCAGTCAGATCAGCCCGATGGCACCCATACCGGCACACGGCACCAACGATCCGTTGTGGCAGAAGAGGTGGCACAGCTACGAGCCCGTCATCACACCCCTGCGCTGCATCCCGCTCGTCACCAACGTGGAACCCTGCGGGGCGATCGTCGCGCAACTCGCCGACGGATCACACCTGTGGATCACCTCCGACGGAGACCTGCCCGTCGACCTGAGGCAAGCAAAGGGCTTCCGCGTCACCCGGTCACACGACGACAACCCGACCGTCGATGAGGTGGTCTACGACTCCACCCCTGACGGAGAGCAGCGCGAGCACGGCTCCACCATCGTCCCGCTCATCCAGGCCATCACCGCGTTCATCACTGAGCGCCACTTTGTAGACGCTCCCGCCGAACTGTTCACGGTGAAGGTCGTCGGAGCCAATGCTGGCCACAAGGCACGCTCCCGATCTCGCGGCAGGGTGACCGAGGACCGGTCTGATGCTGTCGCGACGTATGGCCGCGCTGTCGGCGAGCTGGAGGAGAGCGGGTTCCGACGCGTCCACGAGCGGGTGAGCGCAGAATGGCCCCTTGCAGTCCTGGCGCGAGGGCACGAGGTCTTCACGGTGTTTGTCGCGCACGTCTGCCCGACTCCGCCTCCCTCCCTCCAGCGCGACAGTCCCGCTGACCGGTGCAACCACGTCATCGCCCACCCGCAGAACGCTGCCGAAAAGGTCAGAGTCTCTGCCGCTCTGGACAACGCCCTGACGACCGGTGACGCACACGGGGTGCTGGTCGCCGCCATGCAACTGATGCAGCCCTGCACGGCGCGCGACCAGCCCCGCTCTGCCTGGTGACCGCCCTTCACGTTGTCCTCGGCCTCGGCCTCGTCTACGCCTTAGCCCTCGTGGCGCTCGCCATCAGCGAACTGCGCTGGGAAGCCCGCACCAGGCCGCGACGCGCCACACGCAGTCGGCAGCAACACCCTCGTCCACCCCACCACTGAAGTGGATGCCCAGCCCACACCTGGGCCGGGCATCCGTGGAGCCTCTTGGAGCATCCCCATGGGATACGACATCTTCATTCAAACCACCGACGGTCGCAGGGCCACCGAAGAGTGCGTGAACTACTTCCACGTCCCCTACTTCGACATGCCGCGTCACCTCGACGCCATGAACAACTTCGGGATGCTTGTGGACCTGGCCTTCCCGACCCCGCCTGGACCGTCCGCCTACGGTCTCAGCCCTGAGCACTTCCAGCCCGGCTACCGAGCCGACCTGGCCGTAGCGAGCCGAGTCGCCGAGTTCCGGTCGGCCTATCAGTCATTCCTCGACGCGGCAGAGCCGCAGCCCACCGGTATTCCGCGCTACAAGCTGACCCACCACGAGGGCTTCCTCACGACCGCGGCGGAGATCACCGCCGCCCTCACCGCCTACGAGGCTCACCCGCACGCAGCCGTAGCCGAGATACCCATCGGCGATCAGACCTGGCCGCGATGGATCGCGTTCCTGCGCCGCGCAAAGGAGCACGGCGGTCTCCGCACCCACTGATCCGTCACCTGCCCGGCCCCGCAGAGCGGGGCCGGACAGCCACAGAGCCTCTTGGAGAACACCATGGGCAACAAAGTCATCGACCTGCTGTGCGGCGCCGGCGGTATGACCACCGGCCTCGTCGAGTCCGGATACGACGTAGTCCTCGGCATCAATCACTGGAAACTGGCGATCGAGACGCACGCCGCCAACCACCCCGAGTGCGAGCACGCCTGCATCGACATCAGCGGCTTCCCCATGCGCTCCCTCCCCAACGCCGACGTGCTGTCGGCCTCGGTCATCTGCACCGAGATCAGTCCCGCAGGGGGGCGACGACGCGAGACCAACCAACTGGATCTCAGCGGCCTCCTGGAGGAAGGGGAGGGATGGGAGAGCCTGACGAAGGACGCCTTCGAGCGGACCCGGGTCACGGGCTGGTGCGTCGTACGGGCGGCGGAGGCCAAGAAGTTCAAAGCGATCATCGTCGAGAACGTCGTCGAGTTCGGCCTCGACTGGAGGCTCTTCCCAGTCTGGCTGGACGCCTTCACCCAGCTCGGATACCGCCACCAGATCGTGTGCGTCAGCAGCGCCCATGTCGGCGACGACGCCAACCTCCGCGCCCCTCAGTGGCGCGATCGGCTGTACATCGTTCTCACCGTCAAGGCCATGCGTAAACCGGATCTGGAGCTGCGCCCTCTCGCGCCGTGCGTTGAGTGCGGTGAGGACGTACGCGCCGTGCAGTCCTGGCATGTCGAAGGCATGCGCATCGGTAAGTACCGTCGCGACTACATCTACCGCTGCCCGCATACCCGGTGCCGACATGCCATGGTCGAGCCGTATGTCCGCCCTGCCAGCGACATCATCAACTGGAACGACCTCGGTACGAGGATCGGAGACCGCAAGAAGCCGCTGGCGGCCACGACCATGGAACGCATCCGTACCGGCCTGCGGAAGTTCCCCCATCGCCCCAGTTCCATCACCCTCACGCATGGCAAGGGCGGCAGCGACCGGGCCTTCGCTGTCGAGGATCGCCCGCTGCCCACTCGCACCGTCAAACAGGGCGACGCGCTCCTCGTGCCCACGGGAGGCTCATGGAACACCGACACTGCGTCGGTCGACGTTCCCCTGCGGACCCGGTTGACCCGTGAGAGCGAAGCCCTCGTCACCGTTGACCCGCACATCATCGAGTTCCGGAACAACGCGGCTACCAGCCCGGTGAAGGAACGGCTCGACGCCGTCCGCGACGAGGGCGGCCACCAGGGTCTCCCCACGCACAGCCTCGTGCCCGCCACCGCACGGAACACCCTCGTCGTGCCCTACCGCAAGGCGGCAGTCCAGACGGCGGCGGCGCCGGTCCACACCCTGTCCACCCGCGACTCCGCCGCGCTCGTACGAAGCGCCCCCAGCATTGACGACTGCTACTTCCGGATGCTCAAGCCCAGAGAGCAACTGGCGGGGCAGCGGTTCCCCGCCAAGTACGTCGTCTACGGCACCCAGGCCGAACAGACGATGCAAGCCGGTAACGCGGTCAGCGTCAACGTCGCGGCCTGGCTGGGCCAGCGCCTCCTGGAGGTCCTGTGACCGGCATGAGAACCCTGCACTCCGCCAATGAGTTCGAGGGGCACGCACCATGCTTCGGCGATCTCGACTTCGCCGTCGCCGACGACCGCTGGAAGACGGTCGAGGACCTGCTCAAGATCTGCGAACCCGTGCTCTATGTGTGTGGCGGCTGCCCCCACCGGGCCGCCTGCATCAGGCAGGTCGTACCGACCAAGAGCGCGTTCGCCGGAATCTGCGGTGGACGGATCTGGCTCAACGGTGTGATCGTCCGCGCGCTACCGACCGCTGACCCGACGGAACTCCCACCTCCCGTCATCCGCAAGGCATGCGGTTCCTCGGAGGGATCACGCGCCCACCGACGGGCCTCGGAGCAGCAGTGTCCCAACTGCGCCCCCTTTCGCAACCCCGTACCCCGACCGGTGACCGAGGAAGAGGCAGAGCAGTTCCTCCTCCTCGATTCCATCTGACCTCGAAGGAGAAGACACCCACATGACTGGCCACCGCACCGTGCGCGACCTCCTGAACCCCGTCGCCGCCGTCGCGCTCATCGCTCAGACTCATCCCGACCTGCCAGCGCCCGTGATCGAGGTCGCGCCCATCATCCGGGACAGGAAGGACCTCGGCACCGGAATACGCCTGCAGATGCACTGGCCCGAAGACGGGATCTACGAGCGATGGGCGAACCTGGTCGGCAGCGACGACCCCGACTCCCACACCAGCCGCCTGAGAACCGGAGCGGGCAACGTGGTCCGCCGCACTTTCGGCACCTACGGGTGCGTCCCCATCGAGGTCATCGCCTACCTTCCCGACATCCCCGCCGCGACCGCGGCCACCGTGAGCTGACCGCCCTCCCCGAGCCGGGGACCATCTCCGCCACGAGCGAGTGGTCCCCGGCGCACGCTCGCGCCGAAGCCCAGCGCGAACGGACCACCCACCACGTCGCTTTGGAGCACACCCATGACGTCATCAGTCACCGGAAGCCTCGTGACTGAGGCAGTACGCAAGGCCACCCCGGGCGGCATCCTGTGAGCACCCGGCCCCCCGGCCCACGCGGTCAGGCATCGGCCGAGCCGCACATCCAACCGGGCAAGGTCTTCGTGGCCTGTAATCCTCGGGACAACATCCGCATCAGGGTCGAGTCGTACAAGAGCGGGGACGCGCGTGCGCTGGTCGTTGACGCCGGCACCGGGGCCAGGCCGCGCTTTATCCTCGTGTCGAGCCTCTATCAGTCGCCGACCACTGGTACTGGAGACCGGCGTAGGAGCGGATACGCTCCCGCTGATTCGACGCTCGTCGCCCGCTATGCCGAGAAATCGGTCCAAGAGGAACCGGACTGGTTTGAGGGGGCGCCGGGTCGTCGCTTCAGGGTGGCTCTTCCGCCCCGGCTGACGCTGCTGAGCGCCAATCAGCGACCACACCACTTCCGCCGCGCCGAGATCACCAAGGTCCTGCGGAGGGCTGCCTGGGCAGCCTCCGCTGACGTCCCGCGACTGGAACGGGCTCACATCATCGGCGTACTGCATCCCGCCGACCGCCAGCGGAGAGATCCAGCCAACTGGTACCCAAGCTTCAAGGCGCTCTTGGACGGGCTCGTCGACCGGGGCGTTCTCGACGACGACGACCACACGCGCGTCGTCGGCCCGGACATGCGGATCGGGCACGTGGTCAAAGGTGCGCGACTTGTCCTGCATATACGCGAACTGGCGCTACCGCGAGCTTCCGGCCTGCGATGTTAGGTCACCTACTGCGAAAAAACGATCGCCGGAAATCTTGAACCCTCCATAAATGCATATAGAATAGAACTATCGGGGGGTGCTCACCTCCTGGAGGGCCCGACCCCGTGGGGTCGGGTCGCTCCGGCAGTCGGCAAGGCGCTCGCGCCGAACCTGGGGCCGCCCCTCGATTCCACCTGACAGAGCGGGAGCTCTTACCTTGATTGCACATAGAAAAGAAGCGTCGAGGTGAGGGTGACCACTCAGAACGGAGACACCGTGCCCAAAGACAACTCACCACTCGTCATCACCCCGCCCGAGCACCACCTCGCAGCCATGGCGCTGATCATCATCACCCGCGCCCCTGGCAACGACGCCCTCGAAGCCGCGCTCCGGCTCGCCGAGCACGCCGCCATCGCCTCCTGGGCGCTGCGCCCCCACGACCTCGCGAGCCTCACGGTCGAGCAGTACCAGCAGCTCCTCGACCACACCGCCGCCCCCTGCGTCCTCGACTTCGCTCTGTACCTCGGGGGTGACAGAAGGCGAATCCGCAACCTCATGGACTTCATCGCCGAGCTCATCGCCGAGCTCATCGCCCACTACCCGCCGCCGCCCCGCCTCGGCTGAGCCCTCAGCTCAGGCGCAACACCACAACGGAGATCCGTGTGAACGAGCAAGACCAAAAGCCCTGGTGGGTCGTCTACCAGGAAGCTCTGACCGAGATGAGGGTCGCCTCCATCGAGCCCGCTCCCGCTGATCAGGCGTCTCTCGACCGGCGCCACGCCGAAATCGCGGCAGAGCACCTCTCTGTAATCCTCATCCCGGACGCACCCAACGAGGACATCGCGTACTACCTGGCCGCACGATGCTGGGCAGAGGCCTTCCTCTCTGATCCAGAGCGCGTCGCTGCCGCCCATGCCCACCTCGCCGCCAACCGGACGCGCAGCCAGCGTTCTTGATGGCCACCCCTCGGCTCTGTGCCGACCCGCAGGCTTGCGGATCGGCACAGAGCCGAGCACAGGCCCAGTGTCTAAGGAGAGCACCTGGCATGGCTCAACTCGACCTGTTCGCAGACGCCGATACCCCTGATGAGCCCCCCGCTCCGCCACGTGAGCTCCCCGCTCACCTTCCCCCGGCGCCAGCACCCGTCACAATCACTGCGCAACCTCGCCGCAGGCTCTCTGCCGTCGAAACCGAACTCCGCAGCTACTTCCCTGCCCAAATCGGCCGACCCGGCGCCGTCGCCTTCGACATCGCCGAAGCCGTCAGCTCCGCATGGCACCAGGCTCATGGCGGAAGCGCCATCGAGGTCCCCCTGGGTGTCGTCGCCACGCTCGCTCTCTGGCCCCTCAGAGGGCCTGACGCCCCCCTTGCCGCCAGCTGGTGGCTCAGCCTCAACGATGACCAGCTCCTCGTAGCGTTCCGTGAATGCTGGGCCCGGTGGTGGATCATGCGCCCGGACCTCATCGACCGTGCCACCCCACTTCACAAGTGGATCGACGAAGAGACCCTCGACACCAGGCGCGTCAAAGCCGTGCGAGCCGTCGTCGGAGCCGCACTCACCAGAGGGCTACTCCACCTGACCAGCAGCGAGGACGCGTACTTCCGCTCCACGGCGGACGTGATGGGCTCGCTGCTCGCGGTGATGCGCTCTCCCGGAAGGGCCGCCGCCCTCGCGGAGGTTCACACGCCGCCCGACCTCGCCGAGATGATGGCCGTCATGCTGCTCGCCGATATGCAGCTCGAACCTGGTATGAGGTTCGATGAGCCCACTGGGGGGACCGGCGCCATGTATCGTGCCCTCGCACAAGCGATGCGCGACCGCGCATGCAACCCACACGACTTCGGGTGGGCCCTGACAGACATTGACCCCCTCGCGGCGGCAGGGGCCGCCGTCAACGCGATCGTGTGGGACCTCGGCCCGCACGTGCTGATCGCCTGCGCCGACACCCTCCAGGACGCCAACCCCTACGCGAAGGCGGCTCAGGATGCGCGAGAGTCCATCGAGCGACGTGATCGGCTCCACTCGCAGGCTGCCTTCCTCGCAGCCATCAAGCAGACCGAGGCCCTGATAAGGAGAATAGCGGCCTGACCTGCTCAAATAGGAGAAATTCTACCCAAAATATCTTGACCACAGATCGAATGCATATAGAATGGAACTAGGTGGAGGGGGGTGGGTACCCGCGACCCACCGCCGAGGGCGCCTGCTCGCAAGGCGCCCACCGCTTCCTCCCGGGACCGCGACGCAACTGGAGACCTCATGACCTACAAGAAGGGCGACCGCATCGTTCTCGTCCACACCACCGACCAGTACACCGACCTCACCCCCGGAACCAAGGGCACGGTCAAGAGATACAACCCCGCCATATCCCAGCTCTCCGTGGAATGGGACGACGGCTCCACTCTCTCCATGCTGCTCGACGAAGGCGACGAGGTGCACCCCGTGTAAGCCAACTGCGGTCCCGCTCCGAAAGCGGCGGGACCGCAGTTTCATCAACTGACCTCTTGGAGAAACGCGCATGCTTATTACAGACACGGCAGTCCAGGAGACGGCGATCACCGTCGCCCAGAATCTTGGGGGAGGCTGGGTCATCGACTCGGTGCTGCCCACTGATGGCGTAGCCCGCCTCAACCACCCCGACGGGCGAGCCATCAGCTTCCGATCCATCTTCGGCGGAACCAGCGTCCAACTGTGGATCACCGGAACCGCACCTACTCTGCCAGGCAACGCCACCGCCGCTGATAGGGCCGCCTATGAAGCGTGCAAAAGTATGTTCCTCCCCGAAGGGCGCCGATACAACAAAGCGACAACCCTCATCACCGAAGAAGACGAAAATCCCGACGCCATCATCCTGCGCACTCTCCGCGAGCACCTCCTCCCCGCTTTCCTGTGCAAGCCTCACTACGTGGGCCACCGCCCGTGGGTCGAAGCCTTCGGCGAGGCGCTCGACGCGCTGAACGACGAGTCGGTGAACGTCACTCCAGGCACGTCCTTGCGCGCCTGTGGCCCCGAAGCCCACCTCCGCCCTCACGGCGATGACGCTGAACCGGAGAACGGCAATGAGCCCGAGGAGCAGCCCGAGCCGGAGCTCGAAGCCGATCCGTCGACCAGGCGAGAAGCTGGGACGGGTAACTCCACGGATGAGGGCACCCCGGAAAGTCCCGCCCCTGTGGATGAACCCGCCTCGGAAGTAGTCGGCCGGGAAGTCGACGTTGCGTCTGAATCGGCTCAGGAACCCACCGCAGAAGAAGGTGACGAACCTCCCGCCACGGTCATGAGCGGCCGACCTCGCAAGCGCACCACCAAACGCCACCCTAAGGTCAGCGCCACCGGATAGGCTGAGCAGTGGCGTTTGGCCTATGGAAAAGGCCACTGAGGCTCTGCCCCGGATTCAGGGGCAGAGCCTCTGCGCGTTGGAAGGGGAATCCGCTGGTGCAGAGTTCGAATCGGCTCGCTGAGCTGGCGCGGATGGGGCTGTAACCGGAGAATCGCGGGTCATGCGGGACGCGGTCGGGACGCGGTCGGGACGCAAGGACATGAACAGGTCGGCAAAGGCGACGGGGCGCCGACATGGGGCACCCCTTCTGGCCTGCTAAAACGCCCCGGACGAGCATTGATCGACAAGGGCCGCCAAGATCCTCAAAGGACTCATAATCCGTCGGCCGTGGGTTCGAGTCCCACCCGCCCCACCAGGCAGAACGTGTCACAGAACCGTTCCTACCTGGGGAAACGCGGATGCGGGGGGTGACACGCCGAGGCGGCGCCCCCCGCTCATCCGGTCAGATCAAGAGCCGGGTGACGGGCCGGGCACACGGGGCCGGACCACGGTGCGGCGGGAGCCTCAAACACCCTTCCACCACTTGGCGGAAGAATGACGATGTGATCTGTCCGACATGGACGTCAGGTCCGTCGGCGGAGGTCGGCCGTTGTCGTCGGCAAGCCCGGAGCGGGCGATCGTGAAGCGGGTGAGCGAGACGTCCGCTCGTCGCTCCTCCGCGTACCGGTCGTCGACGTTCTCGGGCCGGACCAGCGCCAGGCCGTTCGCGGCGCGGTGATCGCGTATCCACTCCACTCCACTCCACTTCACGGCCGCGTTCGCGGTGGCGTCCCGCCCATGGTGGGCGAGGGTGATCACGCCGGGGAGATCGGCGTCAGGCTGAGGCGGCCAAGGGGGTGTCCCCGGCGGGCGACCCGGATCAGCGCGGGGCCGGGGCCGGAGCGCCGGGGCCTTGGGCGTGCCCGTTCGCGGCCACCGCTGACACGACACGTTCCATGAATCACGCCGCTATTTATCAGCTTTTGGTACTTTTCGGCCGATCTGTTGTGGATGCGGGCGGAGAGCGGAGCAGTGGGTGCATGTATGACCACCATCTGGCCAAGACGGGCGCGCTGACCGTGGCGATCGGCGGTGCGGCGATCTCCGGCTGGCAGATTCTGCTGGTCGTCGCCCTCCCGGTCCTGCTGGGGGCCCTGCTGGTGCGCGTCGGCTTCCGGCGCCGTCGAAGCCCCGCTGAATGAGCGGGTCCGAGAACGCGAGGCCACACTCCGGCACGTTGGCGCCGCCGGTGTCCCGGCATATCCCGCGCTCGGCCCTGGCGGGCCTGGCGGCGGTGCCCGTCCTCGGCTTCACCGTGTGGGCGTGCCTGCACCTGTACGCGGTCCTCGTCCCGGTCGCGGGCAACGGCGGCGGACTGGCCGTGGTGTTCGCCGTCTCCTTCCTCCTGCTGTGGTGGGTGCCGCTGTCCTGGTGGGAGCGTCCCGCCCGCACGACACCCGAACAGGATGCCCGGCTCGACCAGCTCACGGTGGTGGTCCAGGTCCCCGTCTACAACGAGGACCCGGCCGCCCTGCGGGCCTGTCTGGCGTCCGTGCTCGACCAGAGCCGACGTCCGCAGCGCGTCCGCGTCCTGGACGACGGCTCGGCGGACCCGCTGGAGGCCGTCCGCGACGACTTTCTCACCCGGGCGCGAGCCGCGGCTGTCGACGCCCGCTGGCGGCGCACCGCCAACCAGGGCAAGCGCCATGCCCAGATGACCTCGCTCACCGGCGACGATTCGGATGTCGTGGTGACGCTGGACAGCGACAGCATCCTGGACCGCCATGCGCTGCGGGAGGGCCTGAAGCCCTTCGCCGACCCGCGCACCACCTCTGTCGCCGGGCTCGTCGCGGTCCTCAACACCCGTCGCAACTGGCTCACCCGGCTCACCACCATGCTCTACATCCCCTTCACCCGGGGATTTCGCTCCGCCCAGTCCGTACTGGGCCGCGTGATGATCAACTCCGGCACGCTCGCCCTCTACCGCGGCGATGTCCTGCGGCGCTACCGGCACGCCTACGCGCACGAGACGTTCCGGGGCCGGCCGATGCAGATGAACGACGACTCCCTGATGACGCTCTACGGCCTGCTCCACGGCCGCACCGTCCACCAGCCCACCTGTGTCGCGTACACCTTGGTTCCCGACACCCTCGGCCAGTACGGACGCCAGCAGATGCGCTGGATGCGCGGCACCTTCATCCGCACCTTCTGGTGGTTCCGCTACGCCCGTAGCGTCTTCTCGCCCGTCTTCTGGATCCCGCTGATCGAGCTGATCCAACTCGCACTGGCCGTCTGCGCTCCGGTGCTCCTGCTCGCCGACCCGCGCGTACGCGACGCCGCGGGCTCGCTCCTGCTGTCCACCGTCCTCGTCGGCCTCGGCATCAACTGGCTCACCTCCCTGCGCTATCTCGCGCTGCGCCGCTCGGACGAGAGCCTGGGCTATCAGCTGGCCCTGGTCCTGTGCACACCGCTGGCCGGAATCTGGCGCACCCTCGTCGTACGCCCCATGCATCTGTTCGCCCTGGCGACGTTCTGGCGCATCGACTCCTGGGGCACCCGCGCGCGAGGCGTGGAAGTCGCGCTCTGACGTCGTTGACGGAGGTCACGGTGGACTGCCCCTCGCCGGTGTGTTCCCTGGCCACGGCGGTGGCGAAGTCGCCGGGTGCGGCGACCGGGTTCTCCGGCGTGGTGTGAGTCCTCCCGACACCCGGACATCGCTCGCATCTGCGAGGTTTATGAGCGAAAGCACCTTGTAGATACCATGTTCAGGTGCCTAGGGTGGCGCATATGCAGTCGTACACCATTGGTCAGGCCGCGCGTCTGCTCGGCGTCAGTCCCGATACCGCGCGCCGCTGGGCGGACGCGGGGCGGGTGGCGACCCATCGGGACGAGGGCGGGCGCAGACTCGTCGACGGCCGGGACCTCGCCGCCTTCGCGGTGGAGGTGGCGCAGGGGGTGGCTGAGGAGGACGAGGGCGCGCGGACGTCCGTGCGCAACGCGTTCCCCGGGATCGTCACCGCCGTGAAGCTCGGCGATGTCGCCGCGCAGGTCGAGATCCAGGCGGGGCCGCACCGGCTGGTCTCCCTGCTGACCCGGGAGGCGGTCGAGGAGCTCGGGATCGAGGTCGGGATGCGGGCCACGGCCCGGGTGAAGGCGACCAACGTCCATATCGACCCCTCGTGAGCGGTCCCCCGGCGACCCCGTCGGTGTCCGCTCCGGCGCCGTCCCCGCTGTCGGTGCCGCCGGGCCCGCCGTCCGCCGGTCCCGTACCCCTCGAACTCCTGGAACTCCTGGAACTCCTAGAAGGGCAGCGTTCTCGATGAGAGCCGTCTCCGTCCGCCGTGCCGTCGTCGCCGTACTCGCCGCCGGGCTGCTCGTACCGCTCACGGCCTGTGGGGGTGAGGAGAAGAAGGACGACGCGAAGAAGAAGGGCGGGGCGAAGCTGACCGTGCTCGCCGCCGCGTCGCTCACCAACGTCTTCGAGACCGCCGGTGCCGCCTATGAGAAGGCGCGCCCCGGGACCACCCTCACCTTCTCCTTCGCCGGGTCACAGGAACTGGCCGCGCAGGTACGGCAGGGCGCGCCCGCCGATGTGCTGGTGACCGCCGACACCACCACCATGGACGGACTGCGGGCCGAGACCGCCGCCGCCACGGTGATCGCGAAGAACCGGCTGGTCATCGCCGTTCCGGAGGGCAATCCGAAGAAGGTCGACGTGCTCGCCGACCTCGCCGACCCGAAGCTGAAGGTGGTCCTCGCCGCGCCCGAGGTGCCCGTGGGCCGCTACAGCGCCAAGGTCCTGGGAGCGCAGAAGCTCACCGTGAAGCCGGTCTCCCAGGAGCCCAACGTCCGGGCCGTGCTCAGCAAGGTGGAGCTGGGCGAGGCCGACGCGGGGATCGTCTACCGGACCGACGCCGCCACCGCCGAGGACGCCGTCGACGCCGTGGCCATCCCCGACGCGCAGAACGCCGTCGCCCAGTACCCGGCGGCCGCGCTGAAGGGCTCCGAGCACGCCGAGCAGGCGAAGGACTTCGTGGCGTGGCTCTCCGGGCCCCAGGCGCGCGGGATCCTTGAGGCCGCGGGCTTCCAGCGCCCGTGAGCGGCGAACCGCCCAGGCCGGGGCCTCGTACGGCGCGGCGCCGCGCCGGGGGCGGATGGCCGCGGCCGTGAAGCAGTCCCGCCCCCCGCTCACGCTCGCCCTCCCCGCGCTGCTCGCCGTCGTCTTCCTCGCGCTGCCGCTGGCGGGGATCCTCGTCCGCACCCCCTGGGGCGAACTCGGATCCCATCTGGGCACCCCCCGGGTGACCGAGGCGCTGCGGCTCTCGCTCACCGTCTCCTTCTCGGCGCTCGGGCTGTCGCTGCTGCTCGGGGTGCCGCTGGCCTGGGTGCTGGCGCGGGTGCCGTTCCCCGGCAAGGCGGTGGTGCGCTGTCTGGTGCTGCTGCCGATGGTGCTGCCGCCGACCGTCGGCGGAGTGGCGCTGCTGCTCGGCTTCGGACGGCGCGGGCTGCTCGGGCCCTGGCTGGAGGAGACCTTCGGCCTCACCCTGCCCTTCCACACGGCGGGCGCGGTGGTCGCGGCGACGTTCGTCGCCATGCCGTTCCTCGTCCTCAGCCTGGAGGGCGCGCTGCGCGGGCTGCGCCCCGGGTACGAGGAGACCGCGGCCTCCCTCGGCGCCTCACCGGTCCGGGTCTTCGCCACCGTCACCCTGCCGATGGTCGCCCCCGGTCTCCTCGCGGGCGCGGCGCTGACCTGGGCGCGGGCGCTCGGTGAGTTCGGCGCCACCATCACCTTCGCCGGGAACCTGCCCGGCGCCACCCAGACCCTGCCGCTCCAGGTCTATCTGCTGCTCCAGAGCGACCCGGAGGCCGCCACCTCCGTCTCGCTGCTCCTCCTCGCCGTCGCCATGGCGGTCCTGGTGGCGCTGCGGGGCCGGTGGACCGGTGGCGGTGCCACCGCCGATACGGGTACGGGTACGGGTCCTGGGAACGCGTCCGCCCCCGACGAGGGCGGCGACGCGACGGCCGCCCCCCTCCCCACCGGGACCTCGGCCCTCCACGCCCGGGTCACCGGCTACACCCGGCTCACCCTCGACGCCGAGCCCGGCACCACCATCGCCGTCGTCGGGCCCAACGGCGCCGGGAAGACCACCCTGCTCCGCGCGCTCCTCGGGCTCACCCCCCGCGCCCGTGCCGAACTCCGGCTGGGGGAGCACGGCGAGGACGAGGTGACCGGGCTGCCACCGCACCGGCGCCAGGTGGCCTGGGTGCCCCAGGACGGTGCCCTGTTCCCGGGGATGAGCGCGCTCGCCAACACCGCCTACGGGCTCCGCGCGCGCGGCGTCCCGCGCGCCCGGGCCCGTCAGGAGGCCCAGCTCTGGCTGGACCGGCTCGGGGTGGGGGCGCTCGCCCACCGGCGCCCGTCCGGGCTCTCCGGCGGGCAGGCCCAGCGGGTCGCCCTGGCGCGGGCGCTGGCCACCCGGCCCCGGCTGCTGCTGCTGGACGAGCCGCTCGCCGCGCTCGACCAGACCACCCGGGCGCGGGTGCGGCACACCCTGCGGACCCATCTGGACGGCTTCGGCGGGGTCTGTCTGATCGTCACCCACGACCCGGTGGAGGCGGTCTCCCTCGCGGACCGGGTACTGGTCCTGGAGGACGGGCGGCCCGTGCAGGACGCGCCGCCCGCCGAGGTCACCCGGCATCCCCGGTCCCCCTGGGTGGCCCGGATGCTGGGCCACAACGCCTGGTCCGGCACGACCAGCGGGGACGGTCTCATCCGGGACGGGGGAGGGGCGGTCACCGCCGCCGAGCCGCTCCCCGAGGGCGCGCCGGGGCTCGCGGTGATCCCGCCGGAGGCGGTCTCCGTCCACCGGCAGCGGCCAGACGGCAGCCCCCGTAACAACTGGCCGGGCCGGGTACGGGAGATCACCGCGAGCGGCGGACGGCTCCGGGTCCTGGTGGTGCTCCAGGACCCGGCCGACGGCGCCGAGCTGGTCGCCGAGATCACCCCGGGCGCCGCCGCCGAGCTGGGGCTGGGGGAGGGCTCGCGGGTGTGGGTGAGCGTGAAGGCGACGGAGGTGCGGGTGGTGGAGGTGTGAGGTGGGGGCCCGTATGCCGCACCGGCCGCGTACGCCTCACCGGGCTCGCGACGGTCTTGTGCGCCTCACCAGCCTCGTACGCCTCTCCGCGCCGCCCGTACGCCTCATGAGGTCCGTACGCCGTTCGCTCACGCCGTTACGAACGGCGGGACCTCGCCCACCCGGGTCTCCGGGTCGATCACGGTGAAGACGGCCCCCTGCTGGTCCGAGACCGTCGCGAACCTCCCGAACGGGCTGTCCATCGGCCCGTACAGCAGCCGTCCGCCGAGGCCGTCGACCGTCGTCAGCGCCGCGTCGACGTTCCCCACCGCGAAGTGGACGTTGAGATACGGGGGCACATCGGGCGGGAAGTCGGACCCCATCGCCATCCGGCCGAGCACCGGGTCGCCCCCGACGTCCCAGAGCCGGAAGTCCACCTCCTCCTGGTCCAGCCGCCGCACGCCGAACGGGAACACCGCCGGGAAGAAGGCGTCCGCCTTCGCCACCTCCCGGGTGCACAGATCCGCCCAGGCGTAGGAGCCGGGGCGGCCCGTCACCCCGAAGCCCTCATGGGTGCCGGGCTGCCAGGCGCTGAAGTGGACGCCGCTGGGGTCGCGGGCGACGACCATCGTGCCGAAGTCGGCGACCCGCATGGGGTCCACGAGCACCTCGCCGCCGTGTTCCCGGATCCTCGCGGCGGTCGCCGCCGCGTCGGGCGTGGCGAGATAGAGGTTCCAGGCGGGCGGGGTGTCCGAGCCCTCCTGCCGGGGCGAGAGGGCGGCGACGGCCCGGTCACCGACGTACGCCTGGGTGTACTGGCCGAACTCCGCCGCCGCCTCGCCGAAGGTCCAGCCGAACAGCTCCCCGTAGAACCGCTTCGCGGCCTCGAAATCGGGGAACATCGCGTCCGCCCAGCAGGGTGTGCCTTCCGGTGCTGTGGGCATGGGGAACCGCCTCCCGGGGACGACTGGCCGTGCGCCCGTCCCTCCCACGC